>JAUIBJ010000323.1 GCA_030428025.1 Alphaproteobacteria bacterium | reverse complement strand
CCAAGCGAACGGTGATCGAGTTCATACATCCCGAACTGCCGCCGGCGGAACGGAAATGGTGGCTGATCGTGGAGCCGGACCGGAGCGTGGACCTGTGCCATATCGATCCGGGGTTCGACGTCGATCTTTTCGCCACGGTGGACCTGCGGACGATGACCGAGATCTGGATGGGGCTGACGAGCGTGGCCGGTGCGACCGACCGTGGCGCGCTGGTGCTGGTGGGGCCCTCAGACCTTGTGGGATCGATGCAGTCCTGGCTGGGGCTGAGCCCGTTCGCGGGTCAGGAGAAGCTGGCGGGGTGAAGGGCCGAGGTTTGAAAGCTGGCCAGAAGTCCTGAACGGCAAGCAGTCGCTTTCCTTTCGGGAAGACGGCGTCCCGGGCCGCGGCCACTCCACGAGAAAGCCCCGGCAGAGCATTCCGCCGGGGCCTGATCCGTCATGCGGCAAAGGCCGCGCGAAGGCTCACGAGTCGAGCCACCAGCGTTCCATCCAGCGTTCGCCGTCGAGGTCCCAGTTCGAGGCCATCTGCTCGGGCGCGCCGACGCGGTCGGAGAGGCCGAAGACCCAGTTGGCGAACATCGGGATGACGACGCCGCCCTGATTGGCGACGATGTCCTGCATTTCCCAGTACATCTGGCGCCGGGCGTCCTGATCCAGTTCCGCGCGCGCCTTGACCATCAGTTCCTCGAACCGGTCGTTGCACCAGAAGCTGTCGTTCCAGGCCGCGCCGCAGGAATAGGCGGTCGAGAACATCTGATCCTCGACCGGGCGGCCCGACCAGTAGACGGCGGTGAAGGGTTTCTTCATCCACACATCCGACCAGTAGCCATCGTTGGGCTCGCGCACCGGGGTCAGGTCGATCCCCGCCGCCTTGGCCGAAGCCTGATAGAGCGTGGCCGCATCGACCGCCCCGCCATAGGCCGCATCGGAGGCCGAGAGCGAGACCGACAGGCTGTCCATCCCCGCTTCCTTGAGGTGCCATTTCGCCTTGTCGGGGTCGTAGGTCTTCTGTTCCAGTTCTGTATTGAAATAGCGCTGGCCCGCGCCGATCGGGTGGTCGTTGCCGACCGAGCCGTAGCCGAACAGGATCTTCTCGACCAGCTCTTCCCGGTTGACCGCGTATTTCAGCGCCTGCCGCACGTGGTTGTCGGTGAAGGGGTCGAGCTTGGTGGACATGGCGAAGGTGTAGTGCAGCATGCCGGCGATGGACTTGATCGAGATGCCGGGCTTGCGCGACAAGAGGCCGGCCGTTTTGAGGTCGATCCGGTCGATGGCGTCCACATCGCCCGAGACCAGCGCCGTGGTGCGGGCGTTCTGGTCGACGATTGCGATCATTTCGATGGAGTCGAAGAAGGCCACGTCGTCGCGCCAGTGGTTCGGATTGCGCTCGAAGGTCGCCGAGACGCCGGGGTTGAAGTTCTTCAGCACATAGCTGCCGCAGCCATCGCCCGACTGCCAGTCGATCGTGTCGTCCTTGGCCGGGCAGATGTTGAAATGGTATTCCGACAGGAAGAAGGGGAAGTCGGCATTGCCGCCCTTCAGCTTGAAGACCACCGTGTCCTTGCCGTCGGCCATCAGATCCTCGACATCGGCCACCAGCGGACCCACGGCCGAGGTGCTGTCGGGACCGCGGTGGAAGTTGATCGAGTTGATCACGTCCTGTACGTCCAATTCCTTGCCGGAATGGAAGGTCACGCCCTTGCGCAGCTTGAACCGCCATTCCGAGGCGTCGGCCGAGGCCTCCCAGCTTTCGGCCAGTTCGGGGATCAGGCTGCCGTCGGGGGCCACCTCGGTCAGGCGGCCGTGCATGCCGTGGCTGAGCGCGGTGGTGAAGCCGTTCTCGTAGGTGGCGGGGTTGAGCGTGTCGGTGGTCTGGCCGTGGGCCTTGCCCATGCGCATGTGGCCGCCCCGTTTGGGCTCGGCGCGGGCGCTCAGAGGCAGAGAGGCTGCCAGCGCGGTGGCGGCGGTGGTCTTGAGAAAGCCGCGCCGGTCGAGGCGGCCCGAGGTGAGGTTGGACATCTGAGTTCTCCCGCTATCCCTGTTGTTTTTTGCCCGGGGTCCGGGCCCCGAACATGGTCTCAGGTTACGCCAGTCGGGACGATGCGCAAAGCCGTTCGCGTCATTTGCGGGCCGAAAGAGACCCGGTCCGCGCTACCGGGAGGTGCCGACGCCGCTTTGTCCCCGGGTGCCGCGCAAGAAAAAGCCCCGGCAGATCGCTCTGCCGGGGCGCGGTGTTTCAGGCGGCGACGGCCGCACGGCAGCTTAGGAATTCAGCCACCAGCGCTCCATCCAGCGCTCGCCGTCCATCTCCCAGTTCGAAGCCAGTTCCCCATGGCTGACCTTGTCACTGATGGCGGAGACGTAGTTGGCGAACATCGGGATGATGACACCGCCCTGATTTGCGACGATGTCCTGCATCTCGTAGTACATGTCGCGGCGCTTGTCCTCATCCAGTTCCGCCCGCGCGGCGACCAGAAGCTCGTCGAAGCGGTCGTTGCACCAGAAGCTGTCGTTCCAGGCGACGCCGCACTGGTAGGCGGTGGCGAACATCTGGTCCTCGACCGGGCGACCGCCCCAATAGACGGCGGTGAAGGATTTCTTCATCCACACATCCGACCAGTAGCCGTCTTTCGGTTCGCGCACGACCTTGATGTCGATGCCAGCGGCCTTGGCCGAGTTCTGGAACAGCGTGGCCGCATCGACCGCTCCGCCGAAGGCCGCGTCGGAGGCCGAAAGGCTGACCGAGAGGCTGTCCATCCCGGATTGCTGCAGGTACCATTTGGCCTTGTCCGGATCGTAGGTCTTCTGTTCCAGCTCCTTGTTGTAGAAGCGCTGGCCCTCGCCGATCGGATGATCGTTGCCGACCGAGCCGTAGCCGAACAGGATCTTCTCGACCAGTTCCTCGCGGTTGATCGCGTATTTGAGGGCCTGGCGGATATTGTTGTCGGTGAACGGGTCCTGGTTGGTCGACATCGCGAAGGTGTAATGCTGCGTACCGGCCACCGATTCGATGGTGACGCCCGGCTTGCGCCCGAGAAGGGAGGCGGCCTTGAGGTCGACCCGGTCGATGGCATGTACGTCGCCCGAGACCAGCGCTGTCGTGCGCGCGTTCTGGTCGACCACCGCCAGCAGTTCGCAGGTATCGACCCAAGCCACATCGTCGCGCCAGTGGTTCGGGTTGCGCTCGAAGGTGGAACTGACCCCCGGGTTGAAGCTTTTCAGGATGTAGCTGCCGCAGCCATTGCCCGACTTCCAGTCGATGCTGTCGCCATCGGCGGGGTGAATGGTCAGGTGGTAATCGCTGAGGATGAAGGGGAAGTCGGCATTGCCGCCCGTGAGCGTGAACACGACGGTATCGTCGCCTTCGGTGGAGATATCCTTGATCGGCTCCACGATCGGGCCGGCGGCCGAGGTCGAGTCCTCGCCGCGGTGGTGGTTGATCGAGTTGACCACGTCTTCCAGCGTCAACGACTTGCCGTCATGGAAGGTCACGCCCTTGCGGATCTTGAACCGCCATTCGGACGCGTCGGCCGAGGCCTCCCAGCTTTCGGCCAGTTCCGGGATCAGCGAGCCGTCCTGCGCCACCTCGGTCAGGCGGCCGTGGATGGCAAAGCCGAGCGCCAGCATGTAGCCGTTTTCCCACTGGCCCGGATCGAGAGTGTCGGTTGTCTGGCCGTGGCCCTTGGCCACGCGCAGATGGCCGCCGCGCTTGGGCGCGGCCATGGCGCCGCTCATCGGCAGGGTGGCCGCCGCGGCGGCGGCGACGGAGGTCTTCAGAAATCCACGGCGGTCAAGAAATCCGCCCTTGATGAGTGACATATCGGTATCTCCCTGATTGTTAAGTCACGCGAAAAAGACCCGTCCTCCCGCCTTCCGCCGGCGGGGGCAGGCAGTTGTCATCGTCCCGGACATTGGGTGCATTCCATTGATGGTCTCGGAAAAAGGGTATCCGGTTTGTTTTGTTCTGCACATTGAAGACGTTAGTATGACGGGTTTTGCCGGTGCAACGAAAAACTTCGGTTTCGGCATCTTGCAAGTTCGGTTTCGACTCCATTGTCGTTCTTGATTGACGCGTCAATTAAACACCGCTAGGCCGGCGGCGCAACAGGTTTTCGAAAGGCACGGCATGCCCAAGGTCGGAATGGAGCCCATTCGCCGCTCGGCGCTGGTGGAGGCGACGATCCACGAGATCGGGGCGCGCGGCACGCTGGACGTCACTGTCAGCCAGATCGCCCGGCGCGCGGGCATGTCCAGCGCGCTGGCGCATCACTATTTCGGCTCTAAGGAACAGATGTTCACCGCCGCGATGCGTCATATCCTGGCGCTCTTCGGCGCCGAGGTGCGCGGAGCGCTGGCCATGGCGCGCACGCCTCGCGACCGGGTGGAGGCGATCATCCGCGCCAGTTTCGCGCCGCAGCAGTTCCGCACCGAGACCGTCTCGGCCTGGCTGAACTTCTATGTGCAGGCGCAGACATCGGACGAGGCGCGACGGCTTCTGAACATCTATCAGCGGCGGCTGCGTTCGAACCTTCATCACGCGGTCCGGCAGATCAACCCGACCGATGCGCGGGTCCTGACCCGGGGGCTGGCGGCGATGATCGACGGACTTTACATCCGCCAGGCGCTGCGCGCCGACCCGCTTTCGGCGGAAACCGCCGTCGGCGTGCTTCTGCATTATCTGGACAGTTTTGCGCAGAAAGGAGGCAAGGAATGACCCGGCCGACCCACATGACCCGGCCCAATATCCTGATCTTCATGGTGGATCAGCTGAACGGCACGTTCTTTCCCGACGGCCCGGCCGAGTGGCTGCACGCGCCCAACCTGAAAAAGCTCGCCGGGCGGTCGATCCGCTTTGCCAACGCCTATACCGCCAGCCCCCTGTGCGCGCCGGGGCGGGCGAGCTTCATGTCGGGGCTGCTGCCCTCGCGCTCGCGCGTCTACGACAACGCCGCCGAGTTCGCCGCCGACATTCCCACCTATGCCCATCACCTGCGCCGGGCGGGCTATCAGACCTGCCTGTCGGGCAAGATGCATTTC
>JAUIBJ010000322.1 GCA_030428025.1 Alphaproteobacteria bacterium | reverse complement strand
TTTCGGCAAGAGGGCCCGGAAACCGACCGGACCCTGCGCCCATGCCCTCCATCCTGCTCACCGGCCTTCTGCCCAGCTTCCTGCTGGTGCTTCTGGGCGGCGCGGTGCGGCGGCGACTGAGCGAGAACGCCTGGGCCGGGCTCGACCGGCTCAATTTCGAGATCCTGTTTCCGGCGCTTCTCTTCACCACCGCCGCCGCGCGGCCGATCGACCCGGCCGATCTCCTGATCGTGGGTCCGCTTGTCTGGAGCGTTCTGGCCCTTGGCCTCGGCCTGGGCTGGCTGGCCCGGCCCTTCGGGCCCAGCCGGTTTCTCGATTTCGCCGGCGGCTGGCAGACGGCCTGGCGCTTCAACACCGCCCTGGGCTTCGTCATCGTCCAGGCCCTGCCCTCGGCCGATCTGGGGCTCTATTCGGTGACGATCGGGCTGGGCATCCCGATGGCAAATCTCTTCGCGGTGATGGCGCTGTCGCGCGGCGAGGGGCTGAGCCTCGGGCCGGCGCTCCGCCGGGTGGTGCTGAACCCCTTCCTGCTGGCGAGCCTCGCCGGCGTGGTCGTGGGGGTGACGCAGATTGCCATTCCCGCCCCGGTGCTGGCGCCGGTCAACCTTCTGGCGCAGGCGGCCATCCCGGTGGCGCTCATCTCCATCGGGGCGACGATGGACTGGCGCGCGCTCGGCCGGCTCGACCGGTTTTCGGGGGTGATCGTGGCCACCAAGCTGATGCTTCTGCCGGCGGCGGTGACGCTGGCGGCGCTGGCACTGGGGACATCGGCCCCCATCGTGCCGGTGCTCGTCGTCTTCGCGGCGCTGCCCACGGCCTCGGCCGCGCATGTGCTGGCGGCAGGCTTCGGCGCCGACCGGCGGCTGGCGGCCACGCTGATCGCGCAATCCACGCTTCTGAGCGCCGCGACGCTGCCCCTGTGGATGGCAGTGGCGGAGGGGTTGGGGCGGTAGGTGTTGCAGGTGCGCTGAAGCGCCCCCTACGGGGCTACCGAGGACGGTCGAACACGCCCTCGCCGCGTTCGTCGATCAGGCGCTTGGCCTTGCGGATGGATTCCGCCGCCGCCGCGTCCCCGTCGGCCATCACGTCGGCCCGCACGAGGTGATGTGTTTTCACCTCGCCGTCCACGTCACGTTCGATCCGCGCGGCGATGCGCCACTGGCTACCCTCCCGGATCGGTTCGGGATGGATGGCGAAACCCTCGTACTCCACCGGTTCGTGCTCGGGCGCGGCGCCCTTCTCCGACCCGGAGCCGGACCCGAAGAGACGTGACAAGAGCGACATGGGCAGCCTTTCCATTCGTTGCAGCACAGGCCCGGGCTTTGCCGGGCCTTCCAAAAGGTGAGGGTGGGGGCGGTTGGTGTCAAGGTTGGGGTGGCTACCAACAATGTAGAACTTCAGACGCGTTCTCGCGGCCCCGGATTATCCGCAAAGTGTAATGTCGCAGTTCGAGCAGCGTCGGAAATTTCGCGCCAGTGCGCTTCTATCTCATCCAGTCTTGTGCCCGAAATATTTTCAGGTCTCGCCAATGAGGAATGTCCACCTTGGGCCTCCAATTTCGAGAAAATTTGGCTGTAGAGAAGCCATCCTGTTGCGCGCAGCGGTTCCAAGTAGGGGTGAAACCTCGCCCTTTTGCTCTCATCAAGATCGTGATGCGACACGCTCGTGTCTCGGTAGTTGCGCAACTGAACTGACAAAGCTGACAGTCCACCAGCTGCGTTCTCCAGATCAGTTTTCAGCTGCTCACTTACCGGATCTGCTTCAGGAAACAGCTTTTTCCAGTGCAGATCTTCCTTACACGAGCCAAAGAATTTGCACCAAGAGTTTGCAATCTCGTCCATCAAGCAGCCGTCATACAGCCTGAAGAAATTCAGCTGATCACTGGAAGTCACTTGTATCGCACGCTTCATGGAAATGCAGCGCAAGAGTGTAAGGAGAACTTGCGCTGCTTCTCTTAAGCGCCGGATTTCTTCTTCGCTCACTGATCCAGGAAGCTACGCAGCTTGCGCGAGCGGCTGGGATGTTTCAGCTTCCGCAGCGCCTTCGCCTCGATCTGCCGGATGCGTTCGCGGGTGACCGAGAACTGCTGGCCCACCTCCTCGAGCGTGTGGTCGGTGTTCATGCCGATGCCGAAGCGCATCCGCAGCACCCGTTCCTCGCGCGGGGTGAGCGAGGAGAGCACCCGCGTCGTGGTTTCCTTCAGGTTGTCCTGAATGGCCGAGTCGAGCGGCAGGATGACGTTCTTGTCCTCGATGAAATCGCCAAGCTGCGAATCTTCCTCGTCGCCGATGGGAGTTTCGAGGCTGATCGGCTCCTTGGCGATCTTCATCACCTTTCGGACCTTTTCCAGCGGCATCTGCAGCTTTTCGGCCAGCTCCTCCGGCGTGGGCTCGCGGCCGATCTCGTGCAGCATCTGGCGGCCCGTGCGGACCAGCTTGTTGATCGTCTCGATCATGTGCACCGGGATGCGGATGGTGCGGGCCTGGTCGGCAATGCTCCGAGTGATCGCCTGCCGGATCCACCAGGTGGCGTAGGTCGAGAACTTGTAGCCGCGGCGGTACTCGAACTTGTCCACCGCCTTCATCAGGCCGATATTGCCTTCCTGAATGAGGTCGAGGAACTGCAGGCCCCGGTTGGTGTATTTCTTGGCAATCGAGATCACCAGCCGCAGGTTGGCCTCGACCATTTCCTTCTTGGCCTGGCGGGCCTCCTTCTCGCCCTTCTGCACCTGGGCGACGATGCGGCGGAACTCGCTGATGTCGAGGCCCACATACTGGCCCACCTGGGCCATGTCGGCGCGAAGCTCGGCAACCTTGCCGGGCGAGCGTTCCATGAACATCTGCCAGCCCCGGCCCTGCTTGCCGGCCATGTCCTCCAGCCAGTTGGGGTCAAGCTCGCGACCGCGATATTCCTCGATGAACTCCTTGCGGTTGATACGCGCCTGATCGGCAAGCTTCACCATCGCACTATCGATCTGCATGATCCGGCGGTTGATGCCATAAAGCTGGTCGATCAGCGCCTCGATGCGGTTGTTGTGCAGGTGCAGCGAGTTGACCAGTTCGACGATTTCCGAGCGCAGCTTCTGATAGGTGTCCTCCTGCGCCTGGCTGAACGAGCCATCCTCGTTCAGGGTGGCCGAAATCCGGCTGTCCTGCATTTCCGACAGCTTCTCGTAATCCTCGGCGATCCGGTCGAGCGTTTCCAGCACCCGGGGCTTGAGCGCGGCCTCCATCGCGGCAAGGCTCATGTTGGCCTGATCGTCGTCCTCGTCGTCGTCCTCGCGGACGATCGGGTTGCCATCGGCGTCAAGCTCCGGCTCGCTGTCGGATTTCTGCGCGCCTCCGCCGGGCGGGGTGGCCAGATTGGCGGCCTCCACCATCGGCTCGGCGGCATCGCCCTCTTCGCCCATCTGGCCGGAGAAGGTCGTTTCCAGGTCGATCACGTCGCGCAGCAGGATGTCTTCGCCCAGAAGTTCGTCGCGCCAGATGGTGATGGCCTGAAAGGTCAGCGGGCTTTCGCAAAGCCCCGCGATCATCGTGTTGCGCCCGGCCTCGATCCGTTTGGCGATGGCGATCTCGCCCTCGCGGCTCAACAGTTCGACCGAGCCCATCTCGCGCAGATACATCCGCACCGGATCGTCCGTGCGGTCGAGCTTCTCCTCCTTGCCCGAGCCGAGCGCCAGTTCGCCCTTGCGGCCGATCTCGGCCACGGCGGTGGATTTCTGCTCTTCCTCCTCGGCCTCTTCCTCCTCGATGATGTTGATGCCCATCTCGCTCAGCATCGACATCACGTCCTCGATCTGCTCGCTCGACACCTGGTCGGGCGGCAGCACCTTGTTGAGCTGGTCGTAGGTGATGAACCCCTTCTCGCGCGCCTCGGCGATCATCTTCTTGACCGCGGCCTGGCTCATGTCGAGCGAGATTTCGGCCTCCTGATCTTCGGGTTTCTGGTCGTCTGCTTCCTTGGCGGCCATGAACGTCTCCTGAACGGCGGCGGGTGATTCGCGAATGATCCGAATCAATAGCGCGATTCGGTGATTCGCAAACCCTCTAGCCTGATTTCTTTACCGAATCGCCCCAAATGTGTCACTTCCCCCGCGTCTTGGAAAAAGCGATCGTCTCCAGCAGCGCCTCGAACGCCTCCCTTTCGGACCGGCTGACGGGGGCGCCGTTCTCGCCGATCACGAATTCGGTCTGATCCTCCTGAAAGCTGCGTCCGGCGCTTTGGCGCGCATGGGCGGCATCCTTAAGGCGGTGTGTCGTCACCTCGTTCGCGAGTCCGGCGATATCCTCGGCCGCCTCGCTGATTTCCTGTTTCAGCCCCAGTTCCGAGGAAAGCTTGTCCAACTCGCCTGTCACGGTCTGGCGGGCCAGCACTTCGTCGCCCGCACGACGCACTGCAGGCACGACCGCCACATGGGGCCGGCGGCAGAGGTTGTCAATGGCATCGGGCCCGATATCGGCCGAGATCCGCGCCTGAAGCGCCTCGGCTCCTTCCCCCCCGTGGCGCAGCAAGAGGTCGCGCAGGCGGGCCAGGTCGGGCGCGGAGCAGGGCAATTCCTCGATCCGGCTTTCGAATTCCTCGAGAATGGCGGGGGTGAGGATCAGCACTGCAAGGATCACCGCCTCGCGCAGCTCGGTATGCGCCGCGTCGCCCGCGGTGACCAGAAGCGAGGTTTTCGTGCTGGGACGCACCGGAGCCGGGGCGCCACGGCCCGCGCGGGCGGCGCGGCGCGGGTTGAAGAGCTGCCAGCGCAGCTCCTTCACCGCATCGCCGTAATGCCGGCGCAGGGAGGGGTCGCGAATCAGCGCGATCTTCTCGCGCAGCGCCTTGTCGAGCGCGGCACGACGCTCGGGGCTGTCGAAGTTGCGCCCTTCCGTCTCGCGCTGCCAGAGCAACTGGACCATGGGAAGGGCCCGGTCGAGCGCCGCCTGCACCGCCTTCGGCCCTTCGGCCCGCAGCAGGTCGTCGGGATCCTTGCCCTCAGGCAGCAGAACGAAGCGCAGCGACTTGCCGGCTTCCAGCAGCGGCAGCGCCAGG
>JAUIBJ010000321.1 GCA_030428025.1 Alphaproteobacteria bacterium | reverse complement strand
CCGGGGCGATGGGCCACACGCAGTTCATTCCCACCTCCTATCTGGCCTATGCGGTGGATTTCACCGGCGACGGCAAGCGCGACATCTGGTCGTCCGATCCCACCGACGCGCTGGCCTCGACCGCCGCCTATCTGCGGCGGGCAGGATGGATCTCGGGCCAGCCCTGGGGGGTCGAGGTGCTGGTGCCACGCGGGTTGAAAACGATTTCCGGCCGCCGCATGCCCTCGCAATGGGCACAGCTTGGCGTGACCGGCACCGACGGGCGGCCGGTGCGCGATTTCGGCGCCGCTTCATTGCTGTTTCCGGCGGGGCGGGGGGGCGCGGCCTTCCTCGTGTTCAAGAATTTTTCGGTCATCAAGCGTTACAACAATTCCGATGCCTATGCGCTCGGCGTGGGACACCTGTCTGATCGGATCAAGGGAGGGCCGCCCATTCAGGGTCGCTGGCCGCGCGGCTACGAGCCGCTGACCTTCACCGAGAAGATGGAACTGCAACGGCGGCTGCAGCGGCTTGGCTACGACATCGAGAAAATTGACGGACTGGTCGGGCCCAACACCCGTTCCGCCATCCTCGCCTTCCAGAGGCGCGCGGGGCTCAAGCCCGACGGAAACCCGTCTCAGGCCGTGCTCAAACGGCTGCGCGGCGGGTAGGGCAATCAGATCCGCAGGAAGGGCTGCGCCAGTCGCGGCAGGAACGAGTGGAACTTCAGCGGCGCGTCCGTGGCCGCGAGGCAGATGCAATCGGCCCCGATATCGGCCACCGGCGTGTGGTCGAGATCCTCGTTCGCCACCTCGATATCGCCGGGGCCGAAATGCGCGACACTGTCCTCGAACGCGCCTTGCAGCACCAGCGTCAACTCGGTCCCCCGGTGTCCATGATCGGGCACCGCGGCCCCCGCCGGGATATAGAGCAGCCGGGCCGAGGCCGGACCGGCGGTCGGCAATATCGCCTGTTTCACGCCCATCCCAACCGGGCGCCAGCGAACCGCCTCCAGATCGCCTCCGACATAGTCCTGCAGCGGCGCGGGCAGAACTCCGCGCGGGGCCGGAGCGGTCGCGCGCGGCAGGCGTGGTCCGGCGACGTCGATCCGCGCAAGCGTCGCCTTCAGGCTGTCCTCGGCCAGCGCGGCGCTGCCGCAACCCTCCATGAGCGCGCCCCCGACACTGTCAAATGCGCCCAGACGGGCGCGGCACTCATCGCACATGGTGATATGCGCTGCGACGGTCAGGTTGAATGCCTCGGGCAGGGTGCCTGCGGAATAGGCCATCAGCAGGGAGTCGGTGAGGTGATGGGTGATTGTGTCTTCTGTCATCGGTCTTCTACTTCATCGCGTGGCGCAGACGATCCAGCGCCAATCTGATCCTCGATTTGATCGTGCCCAGCGGCAGCCCGGTTTCGGCGGCAATCTCGCTGTGGCTGAGATCGCCGAAATAGGCTTTCTCGATCAGCTCTCTCTGTTTCGCGGGAAGGGCGGCCACCGCCACTTCCAGTTTCCGGCTTTCCTGCTGCATCGACAGGGCCGCCTCCTGATCCGGGTCGGCCTCGGGGCCCCAGGGCAGGTCCTCCGGCTCCGGCCGTCGCACCCGGCGCAGCGCGTCGATCTTTCGGTTCCGGGCGATGGTGAAGATCCAAGTGGCGGCGCTGGCGCGGGCCGGATCGAACAAATGCGCCTTCTGCCAGAGAGTCGCCATGACCTCCTGCGTGCATTCCTCGGCCAGCGACGCGTCGGCGCCCGAGCGCATCAGAAACGCCTTCACCCGCGGCGCGAAATGCCGGAACAACGCCGCAAAAGCGGCCTTGTCCTCGTTATCGCGAATGCGCAGCAGGCATTCGGCCCAATACGTGCCCGACTTCTCCGTCTTTTCCGTCACCTTCGCCCTGCCCGTCGCCGATACGTACCGGAGTGCGCGCTCGCGGCAACTCGCGGGGCCGGAACGCATCTCCGGTTCTATCAACGATGCGGTTTCGCTGTACATAACGAAGATACGGCGGCTGCGACCCACCGGATCACGGCAGGAACATTTTTCTTTCTCATCCGGTTTTCCGGGACCTGCGTAATGCCGTGCAAAGAACGCGAAAAAGGATCGGTTGTCTAATGCCGTTTGAAAATGCCGCACCGGCGCGCAGTCGGATCGCCGTCATCGGCGCGGGGATATCGGGGCTCGGCGCAGCCCATGCCCTGTCGCAGGCCCACGATGTCGTTCTGTTCGAGGCCGAACCGCGGCTGGGCGGGCATGCTCGCACGGTGATGGCGGGCCGGCGCGGCGACCAGCCGGTCGACACCGGCTTTATCGTCTTCAACTATGCCAACTACCCAAACCTCGCCCGCCTATTCGACAGCCTGAACGTGCCGGTAACCGAAAGCGACATGAGCTTTGCCGCCTCGGTGCGCGGCGGGCGGATCGAATACGGCCTGAGGGGCGCGCGCACGATATTTGCGCAGCGGCGCAATGCGCTCGATCCCCGCTATCTGGGCATGCTGCGCGACATCTTCCGCTTCAACGCCCGGGCACCCGAGGCCGCACGCCACGCGCCGGGTCTGACTATCAGCGAATTGCTCGACCGGCTGAGGCTGGGCCAATGGTTCCGCGACTATTACCTGTGGCCCCTGACCGGCGCGATATGGTCGACGCCGGCGCGCCAGATTGGCGACTTTCCCGCCCAGGCCATGGTGTCGTTTCTTGGCAATCACGGGCTGATGAGCCATAACGGGCAGCATCAATGGTATACCGTCTGCGGCGGCTCGGTGCAGTATGTGGATCGTCTGGCAACCGCCCTTCGCCAGAACCGGACGGAACTGCGCACGGGCTGTCCTGTCCGCGCGGTCCGGCGAACGCCGGCCGGCGTCGAGATCCGCCCCAACGGCGGCGACTGGGAAAGTTTCGACGAAGTGGTCTTTGCCACCCATTCCGACGATAGCCTCGCCCTGCTGGCCGATGCCGACGAGAGGGAGGCCGCCGCGCTCGGCGCGGTGCGCTATCAGCCCAACGATGTGGTCCTGCATGCCGACCCGGGCGTGATGCCCCGCCAGCGCAAAGTCTGGTCTTCGTGGAACTATTCCGAATGCGCTGCGCAGCGCGACGGGCAGATCGACATCACCTACTGGATGAACCGGCTGCAACCGATACCGCAGGACGATCCGCTTTTCGTGACCCTGAATTCCAACCGCCCGATCCGCGAAGAACTGATCCATGATCAGGTGACCCTGCGCCACCCCGTCTATGATATGGCCGCGCTTCGGGCGCAGGGAGCTGTCCGGTCGATGAACGGAACACGCAAGACGTGGTTCTGCGGCGCCTGGATGCGCGACGGGTTCCACGAGGACGGGCTGAGTTCCGGGCTGGAGGTGGCCGAAGCCATCCTCGCCCGCCACAGCCTGCCCGTGGCGGCGGAATGACGGCGGTCGAACATATCGCCGGCCACACCTGGCATGGCCGGAAGGGCGCGGTCGAGAACGCCTTCCGCTACGGGATCGACTATGTGCTGCTCGATGCCGAGGCGAAACCGCGCGCACCGCGGCTCTTCGGGCGCAACCGGAGCGGGCTCGCCTCGGTGCAGGACCGCGACCACGGCGGCCCGCCGGGCGAGGGGCGCGGGCCGGCCTGGGTGCGCGAGGTGCTCTCCGCCCACGCGCTGCCCCCGCCGGCGAGGATCGAGCTTCTCGCTCAGCCCCGCGTGCTGGGGCATGTGTTCAACCCGGTGGCCTTCTGGATCTGCCGCGACGAGGCCGGAGACGTCCCGGTGATCATCGCCGAGGTGACCAACACCTATGGCGACCGCCACTCCTATCTCTGCCACCGCGACGATCTGGCCCCGATCACGGCCAAGGATCGGTTGCGCGCGCAGAAGGTCTTGCACGTCTCGCCCTTCCAGCGGGTGACGGGGGGGTATGAATTCCGCTTCGACCTGCGCCCCGACCGGATCGGCATCCGGATCGACTATACCGGCGGAAACGAAGGGCTTATCGCGACGCTGACAGGCCGGCGGCGCCCGCTTACCACGGCCGGCATGCTGAGCGCCTGCCTGCGGCGGCCCTTCGGGTCGCGCCGGGTGCTGGCACTGATCCATTGGCAGGCGATTAAGCTCTGGTGGAAGGGCGCACCGTTCCGCCCGCACCCCGAACCTCCCGCGGAAGAGGTGACCCGATGAGGCGCGGCAAAGGGCCGGCCGGGCGATGACCGCGATGGCCTGGTTTCTGATCGGCTTCGCAGCGGCCTTGGCCGGTCTGCTGCTCTGGCAGCGATTGGCCGGGTTCGGCGCTCAGCACCCGCGGCATTACGCCGATCAAACACCCCGGTTCGATGTACGCACCCATCTGGACGGACAGATCAGGTGCGAGGGCGTGATCTATGGCCCGCTCGGCCGCGTTTCGTCGCGATTTACCGGCGAGTTCGAGGCGGGATGGACCGGCAACCGGGGTGTCATGAAAGAGCGATTTCTTTACGACAGCGGCAGTACGCAAACCCGCGAATGGCGGCTGGAGCTTGGCAATGACGGCACGATTCGCGCCGAGGCGGACGACCTTGCCGGCCCGGGGCGGGGGATACAGCGCGGCCCTGCGGTGCGGCTCGACTATCGTCTGCGCCTTCCCGACAAGGCCGGCGGGCATGTTCTTGCCGTCACCGACTGGATGTATCTCACGCCGACCGGCGCGATCGTGAACCGAAGCCAGTTTCGGAAGTTCGGTATCAAGGTGGCCGAACTGGTGGCCACGATGCAAAGGGTCGACACGGCATGACATCTCTTGACGGCAAACGCTACTGGATGGTCGGCGCCAGCGAAGGGCTGGGCGAGGCCCTGGCCCGAAGGATGAGCGCGCAGGGAGCGACGCTTGTGCTTTCGGCCCGCCATGCCGACCGCCTGCAGAAGGTGGCCGAGGCCCTGCCGGGCGAGGCACGCGTGGTGACGGTGGATGTCGCGGACGACGACAGCGTCGCACGCGCTGCGGAAGACGTGGGCGAGATTGACGGGTTGATCTATCTCGCCGCGGTCTACTGGCCCATGGCCGCCACAGACTGGGATGTGGATCACGGCATCGCCATGG
>JAUIBJ010000320.1 GCA_030428025.1 Alphaproteobacteria bacterium | reverse complement strand
TTATCGAGGAACCGGGGACATGAATTTCGCCTCCGACAATTGCGGGCCGGCGCATGGGGAAATCCTGAATGCGATGGTCGAGGCCAACCGGGGCTTTGCCCCCTCCTATGGCGCCGATACGCTGATGACGGAGGTGCAGGCGCGTCTGCGCGAGATGTTCGAGGCGCCGGAGGCAGAGGTGTTTCTGGTGGCCACCGGAACGGCCGCCAACGCGCTGGCGCTGTCCACGATGGCCCAGCCCTGGCAGACGGTGTTCTGCGCGCCGCTCGCCCATATCCAGACCGACGAATGCAATGCGCCGGAATTCTTCACCGGCGGCGCCAAACTGACTCTGGTGGGCGAGGGCGACAAGCTGACCCCCGCCGCGCTGGAGGCCGCGATAAGGGGCTGGACGGCGGGCGATGTGCATGTCTCGCAACGCGGGCCGGTGGCCTTGACGCAGGTGACCGAGATGGGCCGCGTGTATACCTGCGATGAACTGGCCGCGCTGACCGACGTGGCGCGGGCTTACGGGCTGCCGGTCTACATGGACGGCGCGCGTTTTGCCAATGCGCTCGAGGCACTCGGCTGCAGCCCGGCCGAGATGACCTGGAAGGCCGGCGTGGACGCCGCCAGCGTCGGCGGCACAAAGAACGGCTGCGTCGGCGTCGAGGCGGTGATCTTCTTTCAGCCCGGCAAGTCCTGGGAATTCGAGCTTCGGCGCAAGCGCGCGGCGCATCTCTTTTCCAAGCACCGCTATCTCTCGGCGCAGATGCTGACCTATCTGGAAGGCGATCTCTGGCGCCGTTCGGCCCGGGCGGCCAACGTCAGGGCCGCGCGGCTGGAGGCGGGGCTGCGTTCCGTCCCGGGCGCGGATTTCGCCGCCGAGCGGCAGGCCAACATGATCTTCGTCCGACTTCCCCGCGCCACGCACCAGCGCCTGCGCGCGGCCGGCGCCGTCTATGGGCTCTATGAGGGCCCGCTGGAGGAAGGTGCCCCGGAAGAGCCGCTTCTGGCGCGGCTCGTCTGCGACTGGTCGATTGCCGAGGCAGAGATCGACCGCTTTGTCGAACTGGCCCGCGGCTGAGCCGCCGGCGCGCTCAGATCAGGCTGAGAAACCGCAGGATTTCCGCGGCCACCTGCGGCGCGTGGGTCACCGGAGCCATATGCGCGGCCCCCATGATCACCGCCCGTTCGGCCCGGGGCAGGCGCGCGGCCAGACCCTCGCAGACCGCCTCGATGATGGCGGGCGAGGCGCTGCCCTCGACGATCAGGACCGGCGCGCGTGTGCCCTCCAGCACGCCGGGCGCCAGCATGCCGCCCGCGTCGCCATAGATCGCATCCGCCCCGGCCTCGACCAGATGCATCTGCTCGGCCAGTTGCTCCCTTCGGGATTCGGGCAGATCGTCCCACGGGGTTCCGTCGCCCCAGGTCTCGGTGAAGGCGCGCGCGGCGCGGTGCGCCTCTCCGGCGCGCAGAGCGGCCGATTGCGCCGCGTCATGTGCCGCCTGCGCGGCGAATGTGTCGGGGGTCACGTGCCGCGCGACGGCGAAGAAGACCGGCTCGATCAACACCAGAGAGCGCACGAGTTCGGGGCGCTCGACCGCCAGGCGCAGGGCCACCGTTGCGCCGAAGGAATGGCCGATGATGTCGGTGGGCCCACCGAGAAAATCGGCAGCGATGCCGGCGGTCACCCCCTGCACCTCGCCGCGCCTGTCCCAGCGGGCACTGCGGCCATGGCCGGGCATGTCGAAGGCGGTCATCGTCAGCGCACCCGACAGGTCGCGCGCCAGCGGCCCCCAGTTGGCCGAGTCGGCAAGCGCGCAATGGATCATCAGAGCCGCCCGCGGGCCCTGCCCATAGCTGGTCCAATAGGTGGGAAATCCCGCTTTCTCGGCCCGGGGCATGGGATCACAACTGCCCGGAGAGATGCAGGTCAAGATCCTCCAGCCGGTCCTGGCCCCAGAAGATCTGTCCGTCATCGACCACGTAGAAGGGCGAGCCGAAGACGCCGGCCGCTACTGCCTCCTCCAGATTGGCGGCATAGGTCTCGGCCCCTGCCAGAAGGCCGCTGCTGGCCAGATCCGGGTCGAAGCCGGTCTTTTCCAGACAGTCGCGGATCACCGCATCGTCGGCGATGTCGCGCTCCTCGGCCCAGATGGCACGCAGGATGCCATGCACCAGCGCCCCCATATGGCCGCCGCCCGCCTTCTGCGCAGCAATGATGGCATAGGAGGAGGGCGCGGCATTGGTGGGGAAATGCGCTGGCTTGAGATTGAGTTGCATCCCCGCTTTCTTCGCCTGTCGCGGCAGGTCCTGCGCGCGATAGGCCTGACGGATCGGGTGACGTTCTGGCAGAGGCACGCCGCCGGTGCGCGGAAACAGCGCCATGATGTCGAGCGGCTTGTAGGTCAGGCTCGCCCCGTGCCGGTCGGCGATTTCTTCCAGCCGTGTGCCGGCGATATAGGCAAAGGGCGAAAGCGTCGAGAAATAATAGTCGATATGGGCCACCGCGCCGTCCTCCCCGTCCAAGCCATGTCTTTGCCCGACGTTACGCCCGTGCTAAGCGGTGTCAACGTCACGAATCTGTCATTTCGCAGCCCGGGGACCCCACTCATGCCCACCACGCCAGAGCCGAAGATGATTTCGGGGAACGCAAACCTGCCGCTGGCCCAGGCCATTACGCGGCGGATGTCGATGCATCGCGGCACGCGGGTCGGGCTTGTCGATGCCCGGATCGAACGCTTCAACGATCAGGAGATCTTCGTCGAGGTGTTCGAGAACGTGCGCGGGGAGGACATGTTCATCATCCAGCCGACCTCGAACCCGGCCAATGACAACCTGATGGAGCTTCTGATCATGGCCGATGCGCTGCGCCGGTCATCGGCCAGGCGCATCACTGCGGTGATCCCCTATTTCGGTTATGCCAGACAGGACCGGCGTACAAAGGCGCGTACGCCCATCTCGGCCAAGCTGGTGGCCAACATGATCGTAGAGGCCGGGGTGGAACGGGTGCTGACGATGGACCTGCACGCCGCGCAAATTCAGGGATTCTTCGACATTCCGGTCGATAACCTCTATGCTTCGCCGGTCTTCGCGCTGGATATCCAGACCCAGTTCAAGGGACATCTGGAGGACGTGATGATCGTCAGTCCCGATGTCGGCGGCGTGGCGCGGGCGCGGGAGCTCGCCAAGCGCATCCAGGCCCCGCTCTCGATCGTCGACAAACGGCGGGAGAAAGCCGGAGAAGTGTCGGAGATGACCGTCATCGGCGAGGTCACCGACAAGATCTGCATCATCATAGACGACATGTGCGACACCGCCGGCACCATGTGCAAGGCGGCCGGGCTGTTACTGGAGAACGGCGCCAGGGAGGTGCACGCCTATGTCACCCACGGCGTGCTGTCCGGCCCGGCGGTCGAGCGGATCACAGCGTCGAAGCTGAAATCCATGGTCATCACCGACACGATCGCGGCGACCGAGGCGGTTCGGGCCACCCCCAATATCCGCATCATTCCCACCGCTCCGGTCTTTGCTCAGGCGATCCTGAACATCTGGAACGGCACCAGCGTCTCGTCGCTTTTCGATACCCCGACGCTCGAGCCCATCTACGAGGGCCAGTTCGCCCACTGAGACGGCTCAGTACAGCGCCCAGTCGTCCTCGCCCTGAACCGGCCCGATCGCCATCCAGCGCACACGGGCACGAGCGATGCGCGTGTCGCCCCAGGTCTTGAAGACCACGTCGAACCCTTCTTCGGTGATCGCATCGGCGCTGATATCGGCGCGAGCATTGGTCTGGTTGTCGATATCCCAGACCGACAGCGCCACGAAGACCGAGGGCGGCTTGAGGAAGGGACGGTCGAAGAGAAGGCTCTTACGCCGTTCCCGATCGCCCGAGCCCGTCCACATGTCGCCATCATCCTCAAAATCGGAAAACAGAACCACATCGCCCTGATCGATCCCAATGATCCTGCTCGAAATTTCTTTCATTGCGTTCGGTTTTTTCCTGCTCGTCGATCTGCCTTTATAAGCGATTTCCGGCAAAAATGCGTAACAAAAATGGAAAAGGCCCGCAAAAGCGGGCCTTTTCGCATATCTCGATACCTTGCACCAGGTAGATTACGGTGCGGCCACGTGTGCGGTGGTCGACAGGCCGATCTCGTCGCCCATGGCGACCATGTCCGCCAGAAGCTTGGCGGCTTCGTCGACGGGGCCGGGCTCGTTCTGATAGGCGTCCTGCGCCTTCTTCAGGCGGGCATTGGCCTCTTCCATCATTTCCTTGAAATGTTCCTGCGTCACGTCCTCGCGTGGGATGGCGCGTTCGGCCAGAACGGAAATGCTTTCGGCATTGATCTCGGCGAAGCCGCCGGTGACGACGTAATCCTTGTTGCCCTCGGCCGAGGTAACCTTGAGCAGGCCGGGGCGCAGAGTAGTGATCAGCGGCGCGTGATCGGGCAGAACGGTCATGTCGCCCTCGGCCCCGGGGATCAGCACCTCCTTGGCCTCGACCGAAGCGAGCAGGCGTTCGGGGCTTACAAGATCGAACTGAACTGTGTCAGCCATTTTGGCCTCCTGTTGCGGAGCAAGGTGGGGTGAAACCCCACCCTACATCCGTTCCTGTTGCCGTGCGAGGCGGAGAAACCCGCCGCACGATTAGGCAGCTTCCGCAGCCATCTTCTCGGCCTTCGCCTTCACCTCGTCGATGCCGCCCACCATGTAGAAGGCGCCTTCGGGCAGGTGATCGTACTCGCCGGCCACAACCGCCTTGAACGAGGCGATGGTGTCTTCCAGAGGCACCTGCACACCGTCGGAGCCGGTAAATACCTTGGCCACGTCGAAGGGCTGGCTGAGGAAACGCTGGATTTTCCGGGCGCGAGCCACGGTCAGCTTGTCCTCTTCGCTCAGTTCGTCCATGCCGAGAATGGCGATGATGTCCTGAAGCGACTTGTAGCGCTGCAGGATCCCCTGCACGTCACGGGCGACCTTGTAATGCTCTTCGCCCACGATTGCCGGGTCCATCAGGCGCGAGGTCGAGTCGAGCGGGTCCACGGCCGGGTAGATGCCGAGTTCG
>JAUIBJ010000319.1 GCA_030428025.1 Alphaproteobacteria bacterium | reverse complement strand
GACCCCTACGTGGTGCATCACGGCGCGCTTGGCGGCTTTGCCACCGCCTATCTGCCGGAGGGGGCGGACCGGGCGGAGATCATCGCGCGGCTTCAGGCCCTGCCCGAGATGCTTCAGGTGGTGGACAGGGAGACCGCCGTGGCGCGGTTCGAGCTGCCCGCCGACCGGATCGGCGATATCGTCATGATCTCCACCGGGAGCATGACCATAGGGACCACGGCCCGCCGCCACGACCTGGCCGCGCTGAAGGAGCCGCTGCGCAGCCATGGCGGGCTGACCGAACAGGAGGTGCCGTTCATCGTCAACCGCAAGCTGGACCTGCCGAACGCGCCCGGGCTGCGCAATTTCGACGCGTTCTTCTACGCCACCGCCGCGGCCGCCCTGGAAAAGGTGGACGCATGAACACCCCGGCCGTCGAGATCCGTAGCGAGGGCATGCGCATTGGCGGCGAGGTTGTGTTCACCGACGCCACTGTGCCGGTGCATTACCCCTATACCGGCGAGGTGGTGGGCAGCGTTCCCGCCGGCACCGCGGACCATGCCCGACGCGCCTTCGAGATAGCTGCCGGTTACAGGCCGAAACTGACCCGCTACGAACGCAGCCGGATCCTGCAACGCGCCGGAGAGCTGATCGGCGAGCGGCGCGAGTATCTGGCCAAATGGCTGACCCTGGAGCTGGGCATCTGCCACCAACACGCGATTTACGAGACGAAACGCGCGCAGGATGTCTATCAGTTCGCGGCGGCCGAGACTCTGAAGGACGACGGCGAGATCTTTTCATGCGATCTCACCCATAACGGCAAGGCGCGCAAGATCTACACGATGCGCGAACCCGTGCGGGCGATTTCGGCGATCACGCCGTTCAACCACCCGCTGAACATGGTCAGCCACAAGGTGGCGCCGGCCATCGCCACCAACAACTGTATGGTCTGCAAACCGACCGAGCTGACCCCGCTGACGTGCCTCACGCTGGCCGATATCCTCTACGAGGCCGGGCTGCCGCCCGAGATGTTCCAGGTGGTCACCGGCTGGCCGCAGGACATCGGTGACGAGATGATCACGAACGACAATATCGACATCATCACCTTCACCGGTGGCGTACCGGTGGGCAAGATGATCGCGGCCAAGGGGGTCTACAAGCGCCAGGCGCTGGAATTGGGCGGGAATGATCCGCTGATCGTGCTCAATGATCTGGATGCGGATGATCTTGAGAAGGCCGCCGCCATCGCGGTGGCCGGGGCAACCGGCAATTCCGGCCAGCGCTGCACCGCGATCAAGCGCATCCTGGTGCAGGAGAGCGTGGCCGACGCCTTTGTGCCGCTGGTGTTGGAGAAGGCGAAGAAGATCCGCTTCGGCGATCCTCAGGATCCCGAGACGGAACTGGGTTGTGTGATCCACGCGCAGGCCGCCGAGCTGTTCGAGGCCCGCGTCTACATGGCCGTCCAGCAGGGGGCCGAGGTGCTCTATGATCCGGGCCGCCAGGGCGCGCTTCTGCCGCCCATCGTGGTGGACCATGTGCCCCATGACAGCGAGCTGGTGATGGAGGAAACCTTCGGCCCCGTCATCCCCATCGTGCGGGTGCCGGACGACGACGCCGAGGTGATGCGGATCTCCAACTCCACGCCATTCGGCCTCAGCTCGGGCGTCTGCACCAACGATTTCCGGCGAATGCAGGCCTATATCACCGGGCTGAACGTGGGCACGGTGAACATCTGGGAACAGCCCGGTTACCGGATCGAGATGTCCCCCTTCGGCGGCATCAAGGATAGTGGCAATGGCGTCAAGGAAGGCGTGATCGAGGCAATGAAGTTCTTCACCAACGTCAAGACCTACTCGCTGCCCTGGCCGGGATGACCCTCCGCGGTTCCTTCCTCTCGGCGGAAAATACTCCGGGGGTTTGGGTGCTGGCCCCCAATCAATGTCTGTAACGCGGCACCGACTTCGGCCCCTCCACCGTGATCGTGGTCAGCGCCAGCGTCTGGTCGGCATGGCGCATCCGGTGGCGCAGCATGCGCCGGGTGAGGCGGGCCAGATCGGTGGCATGGGCGGGATCGTCCGCCACGTTGGCAAACTCGCCTGCGCCCTGATGATCGAATAGCACCGGCGGCAGGTCGGCAGCGAATTCCACCAGCGTGAAGCGGTCCTCGCGCAGTATCGCGACGCCACCATCCGCCGGGCCCACCCCGAGCCACTGTTCGAACACGGTTGGGGCAAGCGGCTCGGACAGGTCGAGTTCCGAATAGCTGTAATCGCGCCAGTCGGTCGGCGCCGCGCCCGTCAGAAGCGGCAGGAGCGAACGACCATCCATCGCATTGGGCGGCGTCAGCCCCGCCCAATCGAGGATCGTGGGGGCGATGTCGATGGATTCGGTCACGGCCTCCACCACGCCGCCCGCGCTTGTCCCGTTGCCGGGCATCCGGACGACCAATGGCGTGTGAAAAGACGCGTCGAAAACACAGAGCTTCCCCCACATGTGCCGGTCGCCCAGCATTTCGCCATGATCGGCGGTCAGCACGATCAGCGTGTCGTCATACTGGCCGGTGGCCTTCAGGAAATCGAACACCCGGCCGAGGTGTAAATCCACCTCCGCTGCCAGCCCCAGATAGGTGGCGCGAAGCTGCTGCACCGCCGCATCCGTCGGCGCGAGGCCGGGAAACCCGTCGACCATCCGCGCGATCGGGACATGCGCCTGCGCGGCCGCCATGACCGGATGCAGCGCCTGTTCCTCTTCCGCCGTGCCCAATCGGGCGGGCAGGGGAAGGGCGGCCGGGTCGATCAGCGCGTGATAGGGGGCCGGCGCCACCAGCGGCGGATGCGGGCGGATATAGGTCAGATGCGCGCACCATCCCCGCGCCAGCCCGTCCATGTGGTCAATAAACCGGTCGGTCAGAAAGGCGGTGTCGCTGTCCTTGGCCGAATAAAGCGCTGGATCGCCCAGCTTCGCCGCACCCCCGTTGGGCGCTTCGGGGATATAAACCTGCGAATAATCCGCGACGTCATAGCCCCGGGCCTGAAGATGCGCGCGCCAGGGGTGCGATTCCTCCAGCCGCATCTCGACCACCTCCTCGAATCCGGTCATGGGGTATTCGTAGGTCGTCAGCGCCTCGTGACCTTCAGGCCAGGCGCGCGGGTCCTGACTGGTATCGGTGTAGCCGAAGAGGAGTGGCACATGGCCCGCCTTGCGGAGCTCTGTGGCGAGGTTCGGCGTATCATGCGCCAGCGGCGTGCCGTTGCGGATCGACCGGTGGTTCATCGCGTATTGACCGGTCAGGATCGAGGCACGCGACGGCCCGCAGGGACTGGTGACGGAATAGTGCCGGTCGAACCGGACGGCATCCGCCGCCAACCCGCGAATATTGGGAAGGTCCACGTGACGCCCGAGCGCGCCGAACACGCAATCGGCGCGCAACTGGTCGATGACGATGAACAGGATGTTGCCCCGGTCCGGCACCCGCTTTCCCCGCCCTTGCCGTTCTCCCCAAGCCATAGGCCGGATCGTCGCCTTTGGCCAGCATCCGCGCGCCGGCATTGCAAAGTCGCGCAGCCTGCCGTTATGCTGCCAAAATGCGGGGAGTTCATGCCCAACTGGAATCATCGTTTCTGCCAACTGTCACTTCGCCGGGGATGATTTCGGGGCAACACTCCATGCCATAAGACTTTTGCAACAAGGTCCGAGTGTGCCCGGGCCACGCATTCCAGAGGGAGAGACTCGCATGACAGAAAAAACAAATTTTACCCGCCGCTCGGTTCTGAAGGGCGCGACGACGCTGGGCGCGGCGGCGCTGGCGGCGCCGCTCTATTCAAAAAGCGCACTGGCCTCGTCGGGTGAAATCAACATCCTGATGTGGTCGGACTATCTGCCCGACAAGTTCATCGCCGATTTCGAGGGCGAGACCGGGATCAAGGTGAACTACACCGGCATCGGCTCGAACGAAGAAATCATCAACAAGATGAAGGCCACCAAGGGCCAGGGCTTCGACATTGTCAGCCCCACCAACAACCGCTCGCTGCAGTGGGAGCCGCTTGAGCTGCTGCAGCCCTTCGACATGAGCCGCGTCAATATCGACGCCGTGAACCCGGCCATGGCCAAGATCGGCACCGATGCGTGGAATTTCGGTGGCGCGGGCGTGCACTGGCTGCCGCATATCTGGGGCACCGAGGGGATTGCCTATCGCACCGACCTGTGGTTGCCCAAGGGCGACGCGCCGAGCTATGGCGACGTCTGGTCGGAAGAGAACGCCGGCAAGACCATGGGCCGGGCGCATTCGATGATGCTGGGTGCGGGCCTTTACATGGAAGCCTCGGGTCAGATGGAGCCGGGCTCTGTCTGGGCGGCCTATGGCGACGAAGAGACCATGCGCAAGGTCTGGACCCAGATCGCCGACTGGACCATCGAGCGCAAGAGCCGGATCAAGCTGATCTGGAACGACGCCGACACCCAGAAGAACGGCCTGCTGAACGAAGGCGTTGTCGTCGGACAGACCTGGGACGGCCCGCCGCTGGCGCTGAAATCCGCGGGCGAGCCGGTGCATTACCAGGCCCCGGTCGAAGGCGCGATGGCCTGGGTCGATGGCATGTCGGTGCCGATCGGGGCGCAGAACATGGACCAGATCTATGCCTTCATCGACTTTGCCTACCGCAAGGAACCGGCTGGCGTGGCCATCGACAGCCACGGCTACAACTCGCCGGTTCTGGGCGCCGACCAGTTCTCGGGTCCGACCTACAAGAAGAACTTCGCCGAGGCCTATCCGGGCGACAGCCTGGCCAACCTGAACCCCTGGCCCGCCGAGGCGCCCTGGTACGCCGAGGTGCGCACCGAGTTCGTCAACAAGTTCAAGAGCGCGTAAATCCGCGCCTTTCGCCCCGGCCCGGCCAGACCCCGGGCCGGGGCATCCCAGACAACCAACAGGCGGCGACAAACGCCGCGTGCGGGCCCCATGCGGGCCGGCAACCCAGCGGGACAAGGGGGATAGACGATGAGTGCGGGGGTCGGCGTCGATCTGGAGAACCTGTGGATCCGGTTTGGCGACTTCGTCGCGGTGCGCGACGCGAACGTGAAG
>JAUIBJ010000318.1 GCA_030428025.1 Alphaproteobacteria bacterium | reverse complement strand
ATGCTGGAACATGCGCTGACGCCGGAGCAGCGCGGGATCTATGATGCATATGCGCTCGCCTTCGGAGTCATACATCGGAACCTGTCCGCGGCGCTGGAAGCGGCCAACATTACTGGCGAATCCGGCGGTACGCTGAACCGCCAAGCCAAGTCCGCCGCCCGCTCGGCTTTCGAGTCCGCCAAGCAGCGCTTCTTCGGCCATCTGCTGACCTCGATGAAAACCCCCACCCTGATCGCAGCCATCGACGCCGATCTTGCCGCAGGCCATGCGGCTGTCATCCAGATCGTCTCGACAGGTGAGGCGCTGATGGAGCGCCGCCTGTCGGAGATCCCCACGGATGAGTGGAACGATGTGCGGGTGGATATCACGCCAAGAGAGGCTTGCCTGGACTACCTCGCCCATTCCTTCCCGGTGCAGCTCTATGAGCCCTTCACCGATAGCGAAGGCAACCTCTCCTCGCGCCCGGTCACGCGCGATGGCCAGCCGGTCGAATGCCGCGAGGCCGCCCGGAGGCGCGACGCGCTGATCGAGCATCTGGCCAGCCTGCCGCCGGTGCCCGGGGCGCTCGACCAGATCGTCCAGCGCTTCGGCACCGATCTCGTGGCCGAGGTCACGGGACGCTCGCGGCGCATTGTGAGGAAGGGCGAGGGTGCTGCCGCCCGCCTGGTCGTGGAAAGCCGGGCGGGCTCTGCCAACCTCGCGGAAACCGCCGCCTTCATGGATGACCAGAAGCGCATCCTGATCTTCTCGGATGCCGGCGGCACGGGGCGCAGCTATCACGCCGATCTCGGGGCGAAGAACCAGCGCCTGCGGGTCCACTACCTCCTGGAACCGGGCTGGAAGGCCGATGCGGCCATTCAGGGACTGGGCCGCACCAACCGCACCAACCAAGCACAGCCGCCGCTGTTCCGACCCGTCGCCACGGATGTGAAGGCAGAGAAGCGGTTCCTCAGCACAATCGCGCGCCGCCTCGACACGCTTGGTGCCATCACACGCGGCCAGCGCCAGACCGGCGGGCAGGGGCTGTTCCGACCCGAGGATAACCTCGAGTCCCCCTACGCCCGCGACGCCCTGCGCCAGCTCTACCGCCGCCTCTATCGCGGCGATGTCGTTGGCTGCTCGCTCGGGGCGTTTGAGGATGCGACCGGCCTCAGCCTGACTGATGACAACGGTCTGAAGGATGACCTGCCGCCGATCACGACCTTCCTCAATCGCCTGCTGGCGCTGACGATCGACATGCAGGCCGTGCTCTTCGCGGCCTTCGAGGAACTCCTCGACCAGCGAATCGAGGGCGCTATCGCGGCCGGGGTCTATGACCTCGGGCTCGAGACGCTGCGCGCCGAGAGCTTTCAGGTGACGGACGCACGGGTGATCTACACCCATCCCGGCTCCGGCGCGGAAACCCAACTGCTGACCATCGCGGAGAAGCGGCGCAATACGCCGACCTCGCTGGCCGATGCGCTGGACTGGCTCGGTGATCCAAAGGCGCGCCTGCTGGTCAACAGCCGTTCGGGCCGGGCGGCGGTGCAGGTTCCAGCCACTAGCCTGATGTTGGATGACGGCACCATCGAGCCCCGCTTGCGGCTGATCCGGCCAACGGAGGCCAGCACTGTCCCTGCCCGGATGATGGAGGACACCCATTGGCTCGAAGCAGATCGGGCGGCCTTCGCCGCCGCATGGACCGCGGAACTGGCTGAAGTGCCGGAGTTCTCGGAAACCACCCTGCATATCGTGGCGGGGCTTTTGCTGCCGATCTGGAAGCAACTGCCGCAGGACGAGACCCGCGTCTACCGGCTACAAACCGACGATGGTCAGCGCATCATCGGTCGCCGCGTCTCGCCGTCTTGGGTCGCGGCCACGCTGGCCGCTGACGCGCCGCAGCTGACAGCCGCACAGGTTCATGCCCTCGTTCTGGAGGGCAAGACCGTGGTGCGGCTGGCCGAGGGGATGGAGCTGCACCGCTCGCGCGTCATGGGGGTTAACCGGATCGAGCTGTCGGGCTTCTCTGAGGCTGCCAAGGACAGGCTCAAGGCCGATGGCTTCTTCTCGGAGATCATCGCCTGGAAGTTGCGTCTGTTCTGCCCAGCAGACTCTAGCGGCATCGCAGTGCTTGATCGTCTGCTTGCACGTTGTCCCGTGACAGGACTACATGCGCGCGGAGGGTGCTAAGCCATGTATTCCGAGACCGAAGATGTGATCCGCGCACTCGCGGAGAATGCAGAGAGCGTATGTCGCGCCTACCTTCCCGCCGGACGGCGGGAAGGGTCCTACTGGATCGTCGGCGATTTGCAGAACAA
Organism: Alphaproteobacteria bacterium; assembly: GCA_030428025.1. GTDB lineage: Bacteria > Pseudomonadota > Alphaproteobacteria > Rhodobacterales > Rhodobacteraceae > Roseovarius. Next base: position 2,764 of record JAUIBJ010000318.1, on the reverse strand, counting down.
CCCCGGCCGGTCGCTCTTCGTGCGGCTGACTGGACCCACATCAGGACCGGGAGCCCGTGGCAAATGGCAGGACGCGGCTGTCGGACTGCATGGCGATCTCCTCGACATCATCCGCGAGCGAACCGGGATCTCGCGCTTTCCCGAACTTCTGGCCGAGGCCCGGGCGCATTTGGGCCGTCCGCAGCCGGTCCCCCCGGATGCACCAGTGCCGAAGAAGGCCAAGGCCCCCGGTGGCACGCCAGCGGCAGCGGCGCGATTGTTCGCAGCCTCGATGCCGGTCGCAGGCACGCTTGCCGACACCTACCTCCGCTCCCGAGGCATCACCCAAGGCGGCTTGACGAATGCGCTGCGCTTCCATCCAAAATGCTGGCATCGGGACGAGGACCAGACCAAGAGCGTCCCCAGACCAGCGCTGATCGCGGCTGTCACCGATGGGGCAGGGGCCTTGCAGGGTGTGCATCGCACCTGGTTAGCACCTGACGGAGAGGGAAAGGCAGCAGTTGAGACACAGCGCCGGGCCATGGGTCACCTCCTGAGAAATGCCGTCAAGCTGACCCCGCATGAGGACATCCTCGTGGTCGGCGAGGGCATCGAGACCATGCTGTCGCTGTTCGAGGTGGCCCCTGGCCTTCCCGTCTGGGCGGCGCTCTCATCGGGTCATCTCGGAGCCGTTCTGTTGCCGGAGGGGTTGCAGCGCCTCTACATCGCCATCGACCGCGATCCGGCGGGGCGCGGCGCGGCAGAAAGGTTGAGCGCCAGAGCCTCCGAGGTCGGGATTTCCGTGCGGGTCCTGGAACCGCGGCTCGGGGATTTCAACGATGATCTCCGGGCGTACGGCAAGGAGGCACTGCGCCAGCATCTGGCAGGGCAGATCGGGCCCGAGGATCGGCATCGTCTATCCGGCTGAGCAGCATCGCGCAGGGGGCAGTCGGGGGGCGCGGGGGCAGGGGCTCGCATTCCGGTCGCGAGTGTGGATCATCACCTTTGCCCCTTTCCGGGCAATCTCATCCACCCGTCACCCGCACGGCCTTCAAGAGATGGGCAGGCGGCCGTCAAAGGGGCCGCCCCTTCAAGGACGGGGGGCGACTGATTTCCGCCGGCGGCAGAGCCGCCTTTGCATCGCGAAGCAAATCAGCCGCCCCCCGCCCTCCTCCACATGCGTTCCGGCCCCGAAAGGCGGGGTGAAGGGGCGTCCCCCATGACGGCTTTCGCAGCCCATGAAGGCCGCGCGGGTTGTCGCGCGGATGAGACAGGCCCGGAGGCAAGAAACAGATGACGATCCACACTCACGACGACACGTATGAACCCGCCCACACCGCATCCCAGACCGCCCATGCGCTCGACGAGCTGCAGCTTTATGGCTACCGCCCCTTTGATGAGCCCGATCCGCGCCCGATGCCCGATGGGCAGCGCCTCGCGGTCGCAGTCGCCGACATCTTCGATGCCCTCGTCGCGACCCTGGAAGACACCCGCATGGAACCCGACCTCGAAGAGGTGCTCTGGGGCCAGGTCAACCTCTTCCACCGTGCCACGGCGAGGGTTGAGCGGTCGCTCGATGAGAACGAGCAGGCGCAGCGCCGCCTCCAGCGCGAGCAGGACGGCTCCGAGGTGAAGTCCACCGAGCTTGAGCGTCTGACGGCCGAAGGCCTGACCCTGATCGAACGGCGCAACTGCATGGACATGATGCGCGATCACGCCGCCACCGAGTTCGTCCATCACACGGGATCGACCTGGCGCCCCCGCACCGGCTCGATGGTGAACCGCCAGCACATGACCGCAGCGCTGATCGACAGCCGCGACTTCCTGGCCGCCAAGCGCCGCGCGGAAACTGAGGTGATGCTCCCCGCAGGCCCCAAGGTCGCCCTCACCGGCGGGACCGACTTCAACGATCACCGCCTGATTTGGGGCAAGCTCGATCAGGTCCGGACCAAGTATCCCGACATGGTTCTTCTGCACGGTGGCAGCCCGAAGGGCGCGGAACTCATCGCCGCCAAATGGGCCGAATCCCGCGGCGTGACGCAGGTGGCCTTCAAGCCCGACTGGAGCAAGCACGCCAAGGCCGCGCCCTTCAAGCGCAACGACGCGATGCTGGAGGTGCTGCCCGTGGGCGTCCTCGTCTTCCCGGGCACCGGCATCCAGGAGAACCTCGCCGACAAGGCCAAGAAGCTCGGCATCCCGGTCATGAAGTTCGAGAAGGGGGCGTGAGCCCCCTTTTCCCCTCGCGGGGAAATCGAGGTGGAAGCGTAGGCTTCCACCTGATATTGTGTAGAAAACCTCAGTCGATCACTACATGTACCACAGCCCGATCCAGCTCGATGTCTTCCCGACCGACGTGCAGATGCGCCGGATTGATCCGGCGCGGAACATGCGTCGCTTCTATCGGCTGAGCATTCAGCCCGATCTCTTCGGCGGGGCGAGCCTCGTACGTGAATGGGGCCGCATCGGCGCGCGCGGGCAGATGATGATCGAGCAGCATCCGGATGAAGGGCGCGCCGTCACTGCGCTGATGAAGCTTGCCGCGGCGAAGAAGCGGCGGGGGTATGCATGAAGTGCGCGCGTGCGAAACGGCGCGAAACCAACGTAAGGAGAGGGAGATGACACTCGACACGGACAAGATCGACGACGCAGCCCTCGCGATCCTCAGCCTGACGCTGCATGACGGTGATCGGGTCTGGAAGGGGATCGATTGGAACATCACAGACCGGCTTTTTGAGAAAGGCTTGATCTATGATCCGAAAAACAAGACGAAATCACTGAGCTTGAC
>JAUIBJ010000317.1 GCA_030428025.1 Alphaproteobacteria bacterium | reverse complement strand
ACATCCGCGGCGTGGGCCCCGGCACCTGGAACAACTGGAAGGCGTCGCTTCTGCGCGCGCTCTACCGACAGACACGGCGCGCGATGGAAGGCGGTCTGGAGGAACTGAACCGCGAGCAGCGTGGCTCGGACGCCAAGCGCAACCTGCGCGAGGCGCTGCCCGACTGGGACCCGAAGGACCTCAAGGCCGAGACGGCCCGGCATTACCCGCCCTACTGGCAGGGGCTTCATGTCACCGCGCATGTGGTCTTTGCCCGGCTGCTGCGCGACCTGAAGGAAGACGAGATCGCCATCGACCTTGCCATCGACGAGGACCGCGACGCCACCCGCGCCTGTTTCGCCCTGGCCGACCATCCCGGCATCTTCTCGCGGCTCGCCGGCGCGCTGGCGCTGGTGGGGGCCAATGTGGTGGATGCGCGCACCTATACCTCGAAGGACGGGTTCGCCACGGCCGTGTTCTGGATCCAGGATGCCGACGGCCACCCCTACGAGGCCGAACGCCTGCCCCGCCTGCGCGAGATGATCAACAAGACGCTCAAGGGCGAGGTGGTGGCGCGCGACGCCATCCAGTCGCGCGACAAGATCAAGAAGCGCGAGCGCGCCTTCCGCGTGCCCACCCATATCACCTTCGACAACGAAGGGTCCGAGATCTACACCATCATCGAGGTCGACACCCGCGACCGGCCCGGTCTGCTTTACGATCTCACCCGCACGCTGGCGGCCAGCAACGTCTATATCAACTCCGCCGTCATCGCGACCTATGGCGAACAGGTGGTCGACACCTTCTATGTGAAGGACATGTTCGGGCTGAAATTCCACTCCGCCGCCAAGCAGCGGGCGCTGGAAAGGAAACTGCGCGAGGCGATCGAGAAAGGGGTCGAGCGGGCCACGGCGTGACGTCGCCCCGGCCGCATGTTCAACCCGCGTTCCCCGGCGCATGGCCGCCTTCGGGCATCTCGGCCTGCCGGTCGTAATATGCCATCCGCTCGGCGTGATGCGTCACCCGGTTCAGCCAGCGCATCGCATCGGTGCGGTCGAACATCTCGTTCACCGTGATCAGCCCCACATGCTCGTGCAGAAGCACCGCCCGCCGGTGCCGCCTGGACCGGTGCTGCACGAGGCCGGCGAGCCAGGTCAGCCTGTCCGCCAGGGCACCGGTCCTGCCGGCCTGCGCGGTCCGCGACAGCAGCAGGCCGAAATAGCGGGCCGGGCGCGACAGCTCGGCATCCTCCAGCACCACCGCGATCATCGCCTTGCGTTCCAGCCGTTCCGTCAGCCGGTTGAGATGGTCCAGCTGATGCAGAAGCGCGGCATTGCGGTCTCGCGCCCCCGGCCGTTTCTCGGGAATCCGGATCCGCGAGGCGAAGGCGCCAATCTGTTCCAGCGCCGGGCCTGTCTTGGCCGGCAGCGCCGACAGCGCCCGCGTGTCGCTTGGAACGGCCAGCGCCCTCCCCATCGCCGCGAACGTCACCACCGCAACCCGCCGAAGACTGACATGCACCGCATCCATGGCGGCCCCCTCGTCGCCAAGAAGGGCCTCGTCCAGGCCGCGCGTCAGGCTCGAATCGGTTTCCGGGATCAGCCGCTCGACGAAACCGGCGAAATGGTGGCTCACGGGCAGAAAGATCAGGGTGCCCGCCACGTTGAAGGCGGTGTGAAACAGCACGAGCGCGGTCTGGTCACCGGCATGCCGCGCCACCGAGGCCAGCCAGCCGCCGCCAAGCAGCAGGACCGGAAAGGCAAGGATCGCCGTACCGACATTGAACAGCAGATTGGCCACCGCCGTTTGCCGCATGGTGCGCGAGCCGCCGATGCTGGCAAGCATAGCCGTCACGGTGGTGCCGATATTGGTGCCGATCACCATCGCCGCCGCCTGATCGAAACTGATCGCGCCGCTGCCCAGAAACACCAGTGCCACCGCAATGGCGGCGCTGGAGGATTGCATGACCAGCGTGATCGCCAGCCCGGCTAGGGCCAGCTTGACCTGCGCCGCCAAGGTGCCCTGCGGCAGGCGGTCCGGCGTCAGCGTCTCGCCGAAGGTGCCGGCGGCGTCCTGCATCATGTCCAGCCCGACGAAGAGCAGGCTGAATCCCGCCAGGATCCGGCCCGCCCGGGCCAGATGCCCACGCCCCAGCAGCACCATGAGGCTTGCAGCGAACAGCCCCGGCAAGGCGATGGTGCCGAGATGCAGCTTGAACCCCAGCAGCGTGATCATCCAGCCGGTGACCGTGGTACCGATATTCGCCCCATAAAGAACACCGAGCGCATGCGGGAAGGTGATCAGCCCCGCGCCGACGAAACCAACGGTCATCACCGTCGTGGCGCTGGAAGATTGAATGAGCGCGGTGGCCGCCGCCCCCGAGACGGTGCCCCGCAAGGGCGTGGTGGTGAACCGAGCCAGAAACCGCCGCAACCGCCCGCCGGCTGCATCGCGAAGGCCCTCGGTCATCACCTTCATGCCGAACAGGAAAAGACCGATACCACCGAGGACGAGAAGGATCTGCTGTGACACGTTCGTAGGTTCCTGTGACGGCCTGACCTGCGAGCCTCCACCATTGCGCGCAGGATGTCGAGACGGAGAAGCCCGCGCCCATGCCCAAACCATCGAGAATACCCCGACCCGAGGTGCCTCGGGTCCGCATGGGGCACAAGGCGTTTCGGCTTTGACCTGTGACTGGTTGACGCGGACATGCAGGGCAGCACGCGATCGTTTCACTGGGTGTCGCGGCAGTCCCCGAGGCGGGTTTTCGCAAAACGCTTCGAATTGAAGGCGTTGCATCGACAAGTTGTGCGGCCGTCGATATGTTTCCTGAAAATCAGCGGTCAAAAGCTGAAGCAGTCAGGCCAGAGCAGGAAAGATCAGTGGGCTACAACATAAGCGAGGTCACGGGGGCCACCGGCGGTGGAACCGCAGGCCTGGACACCTGGACATTCGACGTTGCGCTAAACGGCTCCGGCGTCACCACCGTCTCGGGCGATTTCGACGAGGTGCCGCTTGGTGGCGGCAGCTCGAGCGAAGCCACGGGTGGCTACAGCTTCACAGTGACCAGCGGCGGCGAATACGGCGATCTCGAATTCGACGAGTCCACCGGCGAATTCACCTTTGTCGTCGACCGGGACGCGATGTTCGCCTCCGGTTCGGACCAGACCGTTGTGATTTCGGTCACCGGCACGGACAGCCAGGGCACCGATAGCGACACAATCATCATCAACCTTACGATCTGCGTCGCCCGCGGCACGCTGATCGACACCGCCGCGGGCCCCGTGCCGGTCGAAGATCTGCGCATAGGCGACCTGGTCCGCACGATGGACGGTCCGGCACAGCCGGTACGCTGGATCGGCTGCCGCCAGGTCTCGCGGGCCGAACTCGAAGCCGACCCATCGCTGCGCCCAATCCGAATCACCGCCGGCGCCTTCGGGGCGGGCCTGCCGGCGCGCGACCTCACCGTCTCCCCCCAGCACCGCATCCTTCTCGACGACTGGCGGGCCGAACTGTTCTTCGGCGCGCAGCAGGTGCTTGTCCCCGCCAAGGGGCTTGTCAACGACGTCACCATCCGCACCGATCACGAGGCCTGCGGCGTCGACTACTTCCACGTTCTCTTCGACCGTCACGAGATCATGCTGACCGAAGGCCTGCCCACCGAAAGCTTTCACCCCGGCGACTTTGCACTGCGCGAACTCGGCCGCGAAACCCGGGCCGAGCTGTTCCGGCTCTTCCCCGAGCTTGCCAGGGGCGTCGCACCGCCGAAAACCGCGCGCATGGCCTTGCGCCCGTGGGAAGGCGCCCTCCTTCAGGACGACCCGGCCGGCACGAGGAGTTCCACATGACCGCCCTGACCGACGCGAACGGCCACACCCTGCCCGAGATCGAGTGCCCCGGCCCCGAGCGGCTGCGCGCCTATGGCGACATGATGTTCCTGGCCTTCCGCAGCCCGAGGCATGCCCGGATGCCGGTGGCCCAGTTGCGCAGCTATCTCGAACCGCCGCTGGTCCTGGGCCAGTTCCGCCTGTTCCGCTTCGACGGCGTGGCGCGGGGCCTCTACACCTGGGGCTGGCTCGGGCCCGAGGCCGAACGCCGCCTCGTAACCGGCGGACAGATGGCGCCAGAAGACTGGGCCGGCGGCGACCGCCTCTGGATCGTCGATATCATGGCACCCTACCGGGGGCTGACCCAAAGCATGGTCCGGTGGATCATGAAAAAGGGCCATTTCACAGACCGCGATTTCTTCTATCGCCGCGTCGGCGACGACAACCGCACCCGCCGCATCGTCCATATCGACTTCCGGCGCGAGGATCTGGCGAAGGTCTATTCCGAAGCCGATTTTCTGGCAAGCCGCGCCTGATCCGCCACCCGGCGGAGGACGCGTGTCAGCGTGCCATACCCGCCCGCCCGATCAACCGGTCGTCGCCCGCGCCCCCGGCCCCTTCCGAGCCACTATTGACATAGATCGTATCGTGACCGTACCCGCCGGAGACGGACGACCCGTCCATGCCGGACAGCGTGTCGTTGCCGGCATCACCGGTCAGGCGGCTGTTCACGCCTTCCAGCACATCCTCCCCATAGCCGCTGCAGATGGTTACGACTTGACCGAAAAGGCTAGGAGCGGAGAGCGTGCCAAACAACCGGTGCGCCCTGCCCATTGCATCCGCAACGCACGGAGAAAATGAAACTTCCCGAAATCGTTGCGCTGGCGAAATCACCAGCACCCGCTAGCGATCTGGGGTGTCCCAATCCGAGGGCGGCACCTGACGGTTCTGCAGGCGCAGGGCCAACCCCACCGCCACGCCCACGCCGATTGCCACCGTCAGATCGGCCACGACCGTCAAGACCAGCGTCAGAACAAGCAGGAACTGGTCCGACCGGCGCTGCCTGAGATAACCCGCCCAGCGGTGCGGCTCGCTCATGTTCCAGGCGGTCAGGATCAGAAGGCCGGCCAGCGCGGGCATCGCCAGATAGCCCGCCAGTGGCGCGGCCACCAGCATCACCACGAGAATGGTCAGCGCGTGGACCAGCCCCGCGACCGGCGTCTTGCCGCCGGCCCGCACGTTGGTCGCCGTGCGCGCGATGGCGCCGGTGG
>JAUIBJ010000316.1 GCA_030428025.1 Alphaproteobacteria bacterium | reverse complement strand
GGGCCCGCAGAACGCGCTCCTGGCCTCAATCGCGCCGGGCGTGCTCTGGCTCGGAGCGCTTCTGGCATGCCTTCTGTCGCTCGACCGCATCTTCGCGCTTGACTGGGAGGATGGCAGCCTCGACCTCCTGGCCACGGCCCCCCTGCCGATGGAGGCCATCGTCACGGTCAAGGCGCTGGCCCACTGGCTGACAACCGGCCTGCCGCTGGTGCTTGCCGCGCCCGTCTTCGGCGTGCTGCTCAGTCTGCCCGCGCCCGGCTTCCTGCCGCTCACCCTGTCGCTGCTTCTGGGCACGCCGGCGCTGTCGGTGATCGGAACGTTCGGAGCGGCGCTGACCGTGGGGCTGAAACGCGGTGGGCTGCTGCTCAGCCTGCTGGTGCTCCCGCTTTATGTGCCCACCCTGATCTTCGGCGCCGAGATGGCCCGGCGGGGCACACAGGGCCTCGACACCGGCACGCCGCTTCTGCTGCTGGCCGGGATCACCTGCGGCACGATCGCGCTTTTGCCTTTCGCCTCGGCTGCGGTATTGAAGGTCAACCTGAGATGACGAGCGGGAATCGGAGATGGACCTGAACAGGCTCTGGGCCTATGCGAACCCCAAGAAATTCATCGAGACCACCAACAGGGTTCTGCCGGCGGTCTCGATCCTGGCGGTCCTGTGCCTCGCTGTGGGGCTCGTCTGGGGCTTTTTCTTCACACCCGACGACTATCGTCAGGGCTCGACCGTCAAGATCATCTATCTGCACGTGCCCGCCGCGCTGATGGCGATCAATGCCTGGCTGATGATGCTGGTGACCTCGCTGATCTGGATCGTGCGGCGGCATCATGTCAGCGCGCTTGCCGCCCGCGCCGCAGCCCCGGTGGGGGTGGTGATGACGCTGATCGCGCTGATCACCGGGGCGATCTGGGGCCAGCCGATGTGGGGCACGTGGTGGGCCTGGGATCCTCGGCTCACTTCCTTCCTGATCCTGTTCCTGTTCTACCTCGGCTATATCGCGCTCTGGGAGGCGATCGAGAACGACGACACGGCGGCTGACCTCACCTCCATCCTCTGCCTCGTTGGCTCGGTCTTTGCGCTCCTCAGCCGCTATGCGGTAAATTTCTGGAACCAGGGGCTGCATCAGGGCGCTTCGCTCAGCCTCGACAAGGAAGAAAACGTGGCGGATGTGTTCTATCACCCGCTTCTGGTTTCAATTGCGGGTTTCGTACTGCTCTTCGTCGCGCTTGTGCTGTTGCGCACGCAGACGGAAATCCGCGCGCGGCGGATGCGCGCGCTTATGGCAAGGGAGCGGATGGGATGATGCCCGACCTGGGAAAATACGCAGAGACCGTGCTGTCGGCCTATGCGATCTCGCTCTTGCTCCTCGTCTTGCTGGTCTGGCTCAGCTTCCGGCGAAGCCGTAGGATCAAGGCCGAGCTGGAGACTATTGAAAAGAAGGCAAAAAGACATGGCTAAGCTGTCGCCCCTGATGGCGGCCCCGCCGGTAATCTTCGCCGGGCTGGCGGCGCTTTTTTTCTTCGGCATGCAACGCGACAACCCCGACGACTTGCCCTCGACCTTCATCGGCCGGTCGGCGCCATCGGTGCCCGAGGCAGATCTGCCGGGGCGGGCGGGATTTGACGATGCAACCCTGCGGTCGGAAGAGGTGACGGTGGTGAATTTCTGGGCGAGCTGGTGCCCGCCCTGCCGGGCCGAACACCCCACGCTGCACCGTCTTGCCGAGGAGGGGGTGCGCCTTTACGGGATCAATTTCAAGGACACGGCGGATCAGGCCAACGCCTATCTGGATGACGAGGGTAACCCCTTCGCCGGCATCGCCTTCGACCCGCCGGGCCGCACCGCCATCGACTGGGGAGTCACCGCGCCGCCCGAAACCTTCATTATCGACGGCGACGGCACCGTGCTTTACAAGTTCATAGGCCCGCTGGTGGGCAGCGATTACGAACAACGCTTCCGCCCGGAACTTGACAAGGCGCTTGGCCGGGGCGGCTAGCGGCCCGGGTTGCACCGGGGGGGCGGGGTTGCTATCTGCATCGGAATTCCTGATTGATTTCATCGGACAGCGAAAGGGCCCGAGTGAGCGCGAGTGTTCCCAGACTTGAGGTCAAGCACCTCGTGCGGCGCTATGACGATCGGCTGGTGGTCGATGACGTGTCGCTGCAGGTCGACCCGGGGCAGGTGACCTGTCTTCTGGGGCCCTCGGGCTGCGGCAAGTCGACGACGCTGCGGATGATCGCCGGGGTCGAGATGCAGGATTCAGGCGAGATCTGGGTCGATGGCAAGCTCATTTGCGACACCCGTTACAGGGTGCCGCCGGAGCGGCGCAATATCGGGTTGATGTTCCAGGATTTCGCACTTTTCCCACATCTGCGCGTGGGCGAGAACGTGAGCTTTGGCCTCACCGGCGATCGGGCGGCGACGGCCCGGCGCGTCGGCGCGCTGCTGGAGCGGGTGGGACTGTCGGATTATGCGCGATTTTATCCGCACGAGCTTTCCGGAGGAGAGCAGCAGCGGGTGGCGCTCGCGCGCGCGCTGGCGCCCAGGCCCCGGATCATGCTGATGGACGAGCCGTTTTCCAGCCTCGATGACCGGTTGCGCGATGGCATCCGCGACGAAACGCTGGAGATCCTGCGCGAGCAGGACACCGCCGTGCTGCTGGTTACGCATGAGCCCGAGGAGGCGATGCGCATGGCCGACAAGATTGCGCTGATGCGACGGGGGCGGATCGTGCAGGAAGGCGCGCCCTACAACATCTACAATTCTCCGGCCGACCGGGACTCGGTAGCCTTTTTCAGTGATATCAATGTGATACGTGGAAAAGTTCAAGGCTCCTTGGTACATACGCCCTTCGGCCGTTTCCTGTCCCCCGGCGCGTTCGAAGGCCAGGAGGTCGAGATCGTGATCCGGCCCCAGCATGTGAAGCTCGACTTCGACCGCGGCGGTCGCGGCCCGGATTCCACCATCGAATACGGCACCGCCGCCCGCGGCACGGTGAAGCGTGCACGCCTGATGGGCTCCGAAAGCCTTGTGGAATTCCGGATGGACCATGACGGCTCGCTCTTCAAGGTGACGGTGCCGAACGTCTTCCTGCCGGCTGTCGAGAAGCCGATGTGGCTGATGATCCCGCGCGACAGGTGTTTCATTTTCCCGGCGAACGGAGGAGGAGCGGTATGACGGCCCTTGGGGGACGGCGTGCGATGGTGACGGGCGGGGCCGGTGGAATCGGGATGGCCTGCGCCACGGGATTGGCCGAGGCCGGTGTCGAGGTGGTGATCGCCGATGTAAGCGAGGAGGCCTGCGCGCGGGCGCTCGAGGGCTTGCCCGAAGGTGTGACCTCCCGCGCTTTCGACGTGCGCGACCGGGCGGCCTGCGAGGCGGCTTTCGCCGCCGAGGCCGAGAAGGGCGGAGTGGATATCCTGGTGACCTGTGCCGCGGTGGTGAAGGCGTCGCCGATCCTCGATTTCGATCCCGACGACTGGACGCGCATCCTCGATGTGAACCTCACTGGCACCTTCCATTGCTGTCAACTGGCCGGCCGGCAGATGGTGGCGAAGGGATGGGGCCGGATCATCACCTTGAGTTCCGTGAATGGCCAGATCGCCAATGCCGGGCGCGGCGCCTATTCCTGCACCAAGGGCGGGGTGGACATGCTCACCCGGCTTCTGGCGGCGGAGCTGGGTGACAAGGGGGTGACGGCCAACGCGGTGGCGCCGATTCCGGTGGACACCCCGATGATTCGGCAGGTGCACGGACCCAAGGACCGCGCCGCCTGGCACGCGCGGACCCCGAATCCGCGTTATGCCCAGCCCGAAGAGGTGGCCTCGGCCGTGACTTGGCTCGCCTCCGACGCGGCGGATTTCGTCAACGGCCATATCCTGAACGTCGATGGCGGCTTCATGGCGACGGGCATCCTGCCCGGGCGCTGAGCTTCTGCGTCACGGCGTGCCGCCGTCCTCCGGCGGCAGGAGCTTGATGTCGCCCGAGGCCTCCAGCGTGCGGATTGCGTTGACCACGGCGGTCATCGCGGCCTCGCCATCGCGCTCGTTCACCGTACCCAGTTCCTCGATCTCTTCGCGCAGGGCGTCGGCCATCCGCTTGGAGATGCTGTCGAGTACGAAACTGCCGGCGGCAGGCAGAGGCTCTTCCGCGGCCTGGGCGGCGGCCAGCGCGGTGATCAGATCCTGCCGGTCGATGTCCCGGGTGATGGCCGGCATGTCCAGCGGGTTCACCCGCTGGGGGATGTTGGCGAAGGTGAAGATCGCCTTGCGCACCAGCCGGGCAAAATCTTCGTCCTCTTCCTCCAACCCGGTGAGTACCTCATCGCGGGTTGCGGCCTGGGAATAGTTGAGGATCGCGCCCACCCGTTCCACGGGGCCGTCGGCGAAAGCGGTGGGCGGCACCTCGTGCAACTGCGCAGCCAGTGAAAGCCCGATCCGGTCGACCGCCGCCGGGGTCGCGGCGCCGGTCTGCGAGACGGCATAGGTGATGCGCCTTGCGGTTTCGCCGGGCAGGCGGCCCAGAAGCTCGGCCGCACGGGCAACGTCGAGCTTGGACAGAAGTATCGCCGCCACCTCGGTGCTTTCGGATTGCAGGATCTTGAGCAGCATCGGCGTATCGGCGTTGCAGACCTGTTGCCAGGGATCGCCGAACTGGCGCACGCCGGCCTCCTTCCGGAGGCGCGCGGCGGTCTGGGAGCTGATCCTGCCGTCGAGAGCGGAAAGCGCCCCGGCCACGCCGCGCGGAAAGGTCAGGCCCATCGCCTCGAGCTCGGCCGCGAATTCGGCCACCACGTCTGCCAGCGTCGCCCGGTCGACATAGCGCATCGAGCCCATCTGCGTGGTGAGCACCTCCTGCAACCCCTCGGGCAGGTCGGTGAGCGCCACCTCGGCGCCTTCGTTCAGCAGGAAACGCACGATGATCGCCGCCTTCTGCCGCCGCGAGAGGCGGCCAGCTGCCGAGGCCGGCTTCGACTGCGGCGAGAAACGTGCGAGTTCGGTAGAAGACATCCCGATTCCCATCTGGCTTTGCGCGCCAGACTAGGAGGCGAGGGTGAAGAAAGGTCTAAGGGAAACAGGCGGATGTGCCGGGCGGTGCGGGTCTGC
>JAUIBJ010000315.1 GCA_030428025.1 Alphaproteobacteria bacterium | reverse complement strand
TCGCCGCACCGGACGCGAACGGTGTCTGGGAAGGTTTCGACGTTGCCGTCTGCCGCGCCGTCGCCGCGGCCGTGCTGGGGGATTCGACCGCTGTCGAATTCGTACCCACCACCGGCAAGACCCGCTTCACCGCGCTCGCCTCGGGCGAGGTGGACATGCTGGCCCGGAACACCACCTGGACCTTCTCGCGCGATGTCGACCTGAAGTTCGAATTCACCGGCATCAACTATTATGACGGTCAGGGCTTCATGGTGCCCGCGGGGCTGGGCGTGAGCTCGGCCAAGGAACTGGACGGCGCAACCGTCTGCATCCAGACCGGCACCACCACCGAGCTCAACCTGGCGGACTTCTTCCGCTCCAACAACATGGAATACGAGCCGGTTCCGATCGAAACCAACGCCGAGGCGCAGCAGCAGTACCTTGCCGGTGCCTGCGACGTCTACACCACCGACCGGTCCGGTCTGGCCGCGACCCGCGCCGCCTTCGAGACCCCGAGCGATCACGTGATCCTGCCGGAAACCATCTCGAAAGAGCCGCTGGGGCCGCTCGTGCGCCATGGCGACAACGAATGGGGCGATGTCGTCCGCTGGACGCTGAACGCGCTCATCGCCGCCGAAGAATACGGCGTCACCAGCGCCAATATCAGCGAAATGGCCTCCTCGCCGACGGACAACCCCGAAATCAACCGTCTGCTGGGCACCGAGGGCAACCTTGGCGAGATGCTCGGGCTCAATGCCGACTGGGCCGTGCGTGCCATCTCGGCCGGCGGCAACTATGGCGAGCTCTTTGAGCGCCATATCGGCGAGAATACCCCGATCGGGCTGGCCCGCGGGCTGAACGCCCAGTGGAAGAACGGCGGCCTGCTCTACTCGCCGCCCTTCCGCTAAGATGACAATCCGAAGGGGCGCGGAGCAATCCGCGCCCCTTCGGCCATTGCCTTCGGGTTCAAACAGAATCGGCCCACGGCACGCTCGGCGTGCCGGAGAAAAAACCAACGCGGGCCGATCAACGGGGACTTCCAGATGACGACACTGACCGACCCTCCCAAGGAGTCGTTCCGGCTGTCCATGCTGATCTACGATACCCGGTATCGGTCGACCACAATTCAGGTGATCGCGCTGATCGGGTTTCTCATTCTCATCGGATGGCTGATTTCGAACACCGCGCAGAACCTTCAGGATCTCGGCAAGGAACCCTCCTTCGGCTTCCTGCTCGAGCCTGCGGGCTATGACATCAACCAGCGCCTGATCGAATACGATTCGAGAAGCCCGCATCTGCGCGCCGCTTTCGTCGGCGTTCTGAACACACTCCTGATCGCGGCGCTCGGCTGTGCGCTGGCCACCGTGGTAGGCGTGCTTGTGGGCGTGCTGCGCCTTTCCAAGAACTGGCTCGTGGCCAGGATCATGACAGTCTATGTCGAGATGTTCCGCAACGTGCCGGTGCTGCTGTGGATCGTGCTGTTCATGGCTGTCCTGATCGAAACGCTGCCGGCGCCGAGCGCCTTTCGTGGCGACGACCCGGAGTCGACGATGAAACTGTTCGAGTCCGTGGCGTTCACCAATCGCGGCATCTACGTTCCCGAACCGCTCTTTTCCCGCAGTCTGGGCGACCTCCATCTTTTCGGCAGTTCGGCGATGAATTTCGACATCAGCCTCGACCTGCTGGCGATCATCGCGGTTCTGGCCGCGGGCTGGTGGGTGGCGCGCCGCATCCGCGTCCGCGCCGACGCGATCCAGGAAAAGACCGGCGACCGGCCGACCACCTGGTATCTGCGCCTGGGCGTCGTTCTGGTGCCGCTGATCATCCTGCTGGTCGCGCTGGGCTTCCATCTGGGCTATCCGGCGCTCAAGGGCTTCAACTTCCAGGGCGGGACGCATATGCGCAACTCGCTCATCGCCCTGTGGCTGGCGCTGTCGCTCTATACCGCCGCCTTCGTGGCCGAGATCGTGCGTGCCGGCATCATGGCCATCAGCCACGGCCAGACCGAGGCCGCGGCGGCGCTGGGCCTGCGCCCGCGCCGGATCATGGGGCTGGTGATCCTGCCGCAGGCGCTGCGGGTGATCATCCCGCCGCTCATCTCGCAATATCTCAACCTCACCAAGAACTCGTCGCTGGCGATTGCAGTGGGCTACATGGACATCACCGGCACGCTGATGGGCATCACCCTGAACCAGACCGGGCGCGAGCTGGAAACCGTGCTTCTGGGCATGCTGATCTATCTCTCGATCTCGCTGCTCATCTCTGTGGTGATGAACTGGTACAACAACCGCGTCAAACTGGTGGAGAGGTGACATGAGCGGCACACATGCAGAAACCGTGCGCTATGTGCGCGACACCATGCTGCCCGAACAGCACCCGCCGGCCACCGAAGTGGGAGCCGTCGGCTGGCTGCGTGAGAACCTGTTCTCGGGGTGGCTGAACACTGCGCTCACGATCCTGTCGCTGATCCTGATCTATTTCGTGCTCAGCATCATACTGCCCTGGCTCTTCAGCCCGACCTGGAACGCCGGCTCGCTCAGCGAATGCCGCGAGATCCTGGCCGATATGGGGCGCGAAGGGCATTTCGCCGGCGCCTGCTGGGGCGTGATCCGCGACCGTTGGGTGCAGTTGCTCTTCGGCTTCTACCCCGATTACCTCTACTGGCGCCCGATCGCGGCCTTCGTGCTGCTGTTCGTGGCGCTGGCGCCGGTGCTCTTCGCCGAATACGTGCCGCGCAAGCTGATCTGGTTCAGCGCGATCTATCCGTTCCTGATGCCCTGGCTGCTCTGGGGCGGGTCGATCTGGACGCCTCTGATGGTGATCGCGGGGATCGCGATCGGCTATGCCGTCTACCGGGCACTGTCGGCCACCGGCGGGGCGCTTCTGGGCTTCGTGGTCTCGGTGCTTGCGGCGGTGATCTGGTGGCTCTTCCTGGTGGGCCCGGTCTCGGGCGTGCTGCATTCGGTCATCCCTGTCGGGATCGAACTGGTGGAAAGCCGCAACTTCGGCGGCTTCATGCTGTCGATCACCATCGGCGTCGTTGCCATCGCCATCTCGCTGCCGCTGGGCATCGTGCTGGCGCTGGGGCGGCGGTCGGACCTGCTGATCGTCAAGGGGCTCTGCGTGGGCTTCATCGAGTTCATCCGCGGCGTGCCGCTGATCACGCTGCTGTTCGTGGCATCGACGCTGCTGAACATCTTCATGCCGCCGGGGACGAATTTCGACATCATCCTTCGGGTGATCATCATGGCCACCCTCTTTGCGTCGGCCTACATGGCCGAGGTGATCCGGGGCGGCCTCGCCGCGCTGCCCAAGGGCCAGTACGAGGGCGCCGACAGCCTCGGGCTCGACTACTGGCAGTCGCAACGGCTGATCATCATGCCGCAGGCGCTGAAGATCTCTATCCCGGGCATCGTCAGCACCTTCATCGGGCTTTTCAAGGACACCACGCTCGTGTCGATCATCGGCCTGCTGGATCCTCTGGGCCTCAGCAACGCCATTCGCGCCGACGCCGACTGGAACGGGATCGTGTGGGAGCTTTACGGCTTCATCGCGCTGCTGTTCTTCATCTTCTGCTTCGGCATGTCCCGCTATTCCATGTATCTGGAGCGCAAGCTTCAGACCGGTCACCGCTAGGAAAGGATCACTTCCATGTCCGACATGGCAGAACAGATGACTGAGCGCGAAATCGACCGCTCGAAGATGACGGTCTCGGAAGAGGTCGCCATCGAGATCTCCAGCATGAACAAGTGGTACGGGTCATTCCACGTGCTGCGCGATATCAACCTGACGGTGTACCAGGGCGAGCGGATCGTGATCTGCGGGCCCTCCGGGTCGGGCAAGTCTACGCTGATCCGCTGCATCAATGCGCTTGAAGAACACCAGCAGGGCAGGATCGAGGTGGACGGGACAGTTTTGTCGAACGACCTCAAGAACATCGACAAGATCCGCCGCGAGGTGGGCATGGTCTTTCAGCACTTCAACCTCTTTCCGCACCTGACCATCATGGAGAACTGCACGCTGGCGCCGATCTGGGTGCGCAAGACGCCCAAGAAGGAAGCGGAGGAAACCGCGATGCATTTCCTCGAGAAGGTCAAGATCCCCGAACAGGCGCTGAAATATCCCGGCCAGTTATCGGGCGGGCAACAGCAGCGTGTGGCCATCGCTCGCTCTCTCTGCATGCGGCCGCGAATCATGCTCTTCGACGAGCCCACCTCGGCGCTCGATCCGGAAATGATCAAGGAAGTGCTCGATACCATGATCGAACTGGCCGAGGAGGGCATGACCATGCTCTGCGTCACCCACGAGATGGGCTTCGCCCGGCAGGTCGCCAACCGGGTGATCTTCATGGACCAGGGCCAGATCGTGGAACAGAACGAGCCGGAAGAGTTCTTCAACAATCCGCAGAGCGACCGGACGAAGCTGTTCCTCAGCCAGATCCTGGGCCACTGAGCGCGCCCTCCGGCGTATTCGAGACCTGCAAGCCCCGGCCTTGTGCCGGGGTTTGTTCTTTGCCCAATCCTTGTGGGTCGGCATTTCAGAACACCGCTGAGGGTGGGCAATCCGGGCATGGTACCAAGTTTGCACCTCGACCAAGCACCAACGCATTTCGCGCAGATTGTCCTTGTTTTCGTGCCCACCGACCCGCCGGCCCCACGCCCAGCCACCGCCCGCCCTTGTCCCTGCCCGTCCGCCCTCGTATCTAGGGACCAAGACAGCACCACACACCAACCCCGGAGAGAGAGATGTTCAAGGGACTGGGCCAGATGGGCGATATGGCCAAGATGATGAAGGCCGCCCAGGAAATGCAGCAGAAGATGGCCGATCTGCAGGAAGAGATGCACCGGATGACGGTCGAGGGCGAAAGCGGCGCCGGACTGGTCAAGGCCACCTGCACCGTCAAGGGCGAGTTGAAGACGCTGGACATCGATCCGTCGATCTTCAACCCCGACGACAAGGAAGCGGTCGAGGACCTGATCCTCGCCGCGATCAAGAACGCCCAGAGCCGCGCCAGCGAAAAGGCCAAGGAGGAGATGGGCAAGATCACCGAGGGTATGGGCCTGCCCAAGGACATGAACCTGCCGTTCTGAGCCCGCTTCCCCGCGCATGAATTCCACCCGCGACATCGAGGCGCTGATCG
>JAUIBJ010000314.1 GCA_030428025.1 Alphaproteobacteria bacterium | reverse complement strand
CCGATGGGGGTGCCGAGGCCGAACATGGCCCCGTCGATGATCGCCTGCCGGTCGATGGCATGGGCGATCGCCTCGCGCACGCGCACGTCGTCGAGCGGCTTCATCTTGTTGTTGGTCGACAGGATCGTCTCGCCTTCGGTCGAGCCGTAAAGCACCTGAAAGCGCGGATCGGCCTCGAACTGGGGCAGGTTCTCCGGTGCCGGAAAGCCGCCGAAGGCGTCCACGTCCTCGGCCATCACCGCCGCGAAGGCCGCCGTGGGATCGGAGATGAACTTGAACGTGGCCTCCTCGAGCCGCGCGGGCGTACCCCAGTAATCGGGATTCTTCACCAGCGTGATGCGGTCGCCCTGAACCCAGTCGTCGAACATGAAGGCGCCGGTGCCCACCGGTTTCTGCTTGATCTCGGTGATGCTTTCCGGCGCCACGATCACCGCGTCGCCCCAGGCCATATTGAAGAGGAAATTGCCGTTGGGCGCCTTCAGCGTGACCGTCACGGTCAGGTCGTCCGGCGTCTCGACGCTCTCGATCCCCTCGAACAGCGCCTTCTGGGCATTTTGGCTGTTCTCGTCACGGGCGCGGTCGAGGCTGAACTTCACGTCACCCGAATCGAGCGCGGTGCCGTCGTGGAAGGTGACGCCGTCATGCAGATGGAAGGTATAGACCGTGCCATCCTCGGAAATCTCCCAGCTTTCGGCCAGCCCCGGATTGACCGAGCCGTCAGGCCCGAACCGGGTGAGCCCTTCGAAGACATTCGCATAGAGTACCTGGTCGATGGCACCGGCGGCAGCGCTGGTGGGGTCAAGATGCGGTGGCTCCAGTTGCAGCCCGAGCACAAGATCCGACTTCGCCTGCGCCCCCGCGGCCGAAAGGGCCATAGCGCCGGCCAGCAGCGTGGTTCGAAACATCTTCATGGCGTCGGTCTCCTCTGTCCACAAACGGCGCACAGCCCGGCCGCTCGGGCAGAGTTTCACCGCAAACCGGCCGGCAATCAACCATTTGCAACGACGGCAGCGGTGGAATCGGCGAAGAACTCCTGCTAGAACATGCTGCAACGCAGCGCCGCGGAGCCTGGAAATGAGCGCCACCGCACGAAAAACAGCCCCCTTGCCCGACGACATCCGCGCGATGAAGGGCACCACCCCGATCGTGAGCCTGACGGCCTATACCACGCCTATGGCCCGGATGATGGACGGGCCGTGCGACGTCGTACTGGTGGGCGACAGCGTGGGCATGGTGCTGCATGGCCTTCCCTCCACACTTGGCGTGACGATGGAGATGATGATCCTGCACGGGCAGGCGGTAGCGCGGGGGCTGAAGACGGCGATGATGGTCATCGACATGCCCTTCGGAACGTACGAGGAAAGCCCGGCACAGGCCTTCCGCAATGCCGCCCGTCTGATGGCCGAGACCGGCGCGACGGCGGTCAAGCTGGAGGGGGGCGTGCACATGGCCGAAACCATCGGTTTTCTGGTGGCGCGCGGCGTGCCGGTGATGGCGCATGTCGGGCTGACGCCGCAGGCCATCAACACGTTGGGCGGCTACAAGGTGCAAGGCCGCGCCGCGGCGGCAGAGCCGCTGCTGGCCGATGCCCGCGCCGTGGCCGACGCGGGCGCCTTCGCGGTGGTGCTGGAAAAGGTTCCCGCGACCCTCGCCGACCGGATCACCGGCGAGGTTCCCATTCCCACCATCGGCATCGGCGCCTCGGCGGGCTGCGACGGGCAGATCCTCGTGGTCGATGACATGCTGGGGCTCTTCACCGACTTCCGGCCGAAATTCGTCAAGCGCTACGCGACCCTCGGCGAGGAGGGCGAAGCGGCGATCCGGGCCTATGCCGAGGACGTGCGCGCGCGCCGCTTCCCGGGCCCCGAGCATGTGTTTTCCGACAAGGTGCCCGGCGCATGACCCCGCCGCCCATCCTCCGCCGCCTCGACGACCTGCGCGCGTCCACCCGCGCCTGGCACAGGGCGGAGGACACCATCTGCGTCGTGCCCACCATGGGGGCGCTGCATGACGGGCACCTGTCGCTGGTGCAGGCGGCGAAGGCGGCCTGCGACCGGGTGATCGTGACGATCTTCGTCAACCCCAGGCAGTTCAACAACCCCGAGGATCTCGCCAACTATCCCCGCACGGAAGAGGAAGACGCGCGCAAGCTCGCGCGGTTCGGCATCGACGCGCTCTATGTGCCCGAGCCCGACCAGATCTATCCCGATGGCTTCGCCACCACCGTCTCCGTCGCGGGGCTCACGGATGTGATGGACGGCATCCACCGGCCCGGCCATTTCGACGGGGTGGCCACTGTCTGCACCAAGCTTTTCACTCAGACAACGGCGACCGACGCCTTCTTCGGCGAAAAGGACTTCCAGCAATTGCAGGTGGTCCGGCGGCTGGCCCGCGACCTCGATCTGCAGATCGAGATTCACGGCTGCCCCACGATCCGCGACATCGACGGGCTGGCGCTGTCGTCGCGCAACCTGCTGCTGTCGGATCGTGCCCGCGCCCTCGCCCCGCGCCTTTACGAGGAGATGGAGGCCATTGCCGAGGGTCTCGCCGCCGGCCGCCCCTTCGGAGAGCTGCAGCGCGCGGCCATCGACCGGCTGGAAAAGACCGGTTTCACCCGGGTCGAATATCTCGACCTGCGCGCGGCGGACGACCTGCATTTGCTCGACGCGCCCACGCGCCCCGCCCGCCTCTTTGCCGCCGCTTGGCTCGCCGGCGTTCGGCTGATCGACAATATCGCGGTGTGATCCACGCGCGCGCTCCGCGCTTGCCCTGAACTTCTCCCGGCGGCTAAGCTTTTCCCGAACACCCTCGGGACACGTGAATGCGCTATTCCTTCGCCAACTGCCTCCTCGATACCGAGAGCTACCAGTTCCTGCGCGACGGAACCCCGGTGCAACTGGAACCGCAGGTCTTCGACCTGCTGAGATGCCTTGCCGAAAACGCGGGCCAGGTGGTGACCAAGGACCAGCTCATCGACAGGATCTGGGGCGGGCGCATCGTGTCGGAGGCGGCGATCAGTTCACGCATCAGCGCCGCCCGGGCCGCGGTCGGCGACAGCGGCAAGGCGCAGGCGGTGATCCGGACGGTGGTGCGCCGCGGGGTCGAGCTTGTCGCGCCCGTCGAGGTGATCGGCCCCGGTCCGGCCACGCCCGCCCCCGCTCCGGGGGGCCGCCAGAAAATCCGCTATGCCACGTCCCGCGATGGCACCCGCATCGCCTGGGCGGTCTCGGGCGCCGGCCCACCGCTTTTTCGCGCGGGCCATCACGTCACCCATCTGGAACGGGACTGGCAAAGCAGCATCTGGCGCCCCGAATTCGACCGGCTGGGCGCCGGGCACAGCCTTGTACGCTACGATATCCGCGGCTCGGGCTTGTCCGATCCCCTCGCGCCCGGCAGCGGCATCGAAACCCATGTCGAGGACATGGCCGCGGTGATCGAGGCGGCGGGGCTTGACCGCTGCGCCATGATCGCCACGCTGCAAAGCACGCCTGTGGCCATCCGCTATATCGCCGAAAACCCGGGCCGGATCACGCGGCTGGTGGTGCAGTGCGGCTATGTGCGCGGGCGCGCAAGGCGCGAGACCGCCTATGCCGACCCAGAGGCCGACCCGAGCATCGCGCTTCTGCGCGAAGGATGGGGCGACCCCGAGAACGGTTTCATGCGCGCCTGGCTGTCGATGTTCATGCCGGGCGCCACCCGCGACGAACTGACCGAGTTCATCGAACTGATCGGCGCGGCCAGCAGTGCCGACCACATCGCCGAGCAGCGCCGCGTCGTCGACGGGCTCGACGCCGAAGCCTGTCTCGAACGGGTCGATGTCCCCACGCTGGTGATCCACCCCCGCAACTGCGTCGCCCACCCTTTGTCGGAGGGCCAACTCATCGCACGGGCCATCCCCGGGGCGGAACTGATGGTGGTCGAGAGCACCAATGTCGCCTGCATGCCTTCGGAACCGGCCTGGGAAGAGCAGCTTGCGGCGACGCTCGATTTCCTCGACCGGGGCTGACCCGGACGAACGGCCAGTCAGGCCGGCCCCAGCAGATCCCGCAGCGCCAACGCCATCACCTGCGCCGACTGCACCATGTCGTCGATGCCCACCCATTCGTCCGGCTTGTGGGCCAGATCGAGGATGCCCGGCCCGTAGGCGATGCAGTTCTTCAGCCGCCCGATCCGGTCGATATGCTTCTGGTCATAGGTGCCGGGGCTGACCACATACTCCGCCTCGCGCCCGAACACCTGCCGGATGGCCGTGGCCACTGCACCGACCACCGGCGCCTCGCGCTCGGTCATGGTGGGCAGCACCCGGAACAACTCCCTGAGGTCGTACTCGAAACCGGGCCGGCCGTCGCGCACCCGTTCCAGCACGGCGCGGATCTCGGCCTGAACTTCCTCGATATCCTCCTCGATCAGAAAACGGCGGTCGATCACCATGCGGCAGCGGTCGGGCACGCAGGGGGTGGGCAGTCCGGTGTAATCCTGCTCCTGCTCGGGCTCGCCGCCATGAATGGCGTTGATGTTGAGCGTGGATTGCCGCGCGCCCTCTGGCACCACCGGCATCTCGGTGCGTTTCTCGGCCAGCGCGGGAAACAGGCTTTCCTCCATCTCCTGCAGAACCGCCCCCATGTGCCTCACGGCGCAATCGCCCAAGAACGGCATCGAGCCGTGTGCGATCTCGCCCTTCGTCTCCACTTCGGCCCACCAGACCCCTCTGTGACCGAGGCAGATGCGGTCCTTGTTCAACGGCTCTGGAATGATGACATGCTGCACCCGCTCGGGCGCGAAATAGCCCTTCTCGGCCAGATAGGCCACGCCGCCAAAGCCGCCCGATTCCTCGTCGGCCGTGCCGGAGATCTCGATCGCGCCGGCATAATCGGGACAGAGAGCAATAAAGGCTTCCGCCGCCACGATACTCGCCGCGAGCCCCCCCTTCATGTCGCAGGCGCCGCGACCGTACAGCTTGCCATCCCTCACCTCGCCGCCGAACGGGTCGATGCTCCAGCCATGCCCCGTCTCGACCACGTCGATATGGGAGTTGAAATGCACGCACTGGCCTTTGGACTTGCCCTCCCGTCGCGCGACGATGTTCCAGCGCGGGTGGCGGTCGCTATCGCCGAGCGCCCCCT
>JAUIBJ010000313.1 GCA_030428025.1 Alphaproteobacteria bacterium | reverse complement strand
CGGTGCTGACCGGGTTCGACATGCTGATCCTGCGCGCCTATTACGCGCCCGAACTGCGCAGCGGCATGACCCAGGCGCAGGTGGCCGAGCGGCTGCCGGCGATCCTGTCGCGGCTCAACCCGCGCGGGGACAGGATTGCGCCGCATGCCGATGCGCCCACGCCCCGCGCCTGGATCCGTGCCATCCAGACGGCGCTGGGCCCCGGCACCCTGCCGAATGCGCGCCGGCGCGCGGCGCGCGAAGCGCTCGACATCGCCCAGGCGCGCGGATGGCGCGACCACCGGCTGGCCTTCAGCCATTTCGCGCTGGGCCGGCTCACCCAGGTATCGGAGCCCGAGTTTGCCCTGCGCCAGTTCGTGGCCGCCGAGCGGATCTATCGCGCCGCGCCCGGCACGGCACTGCATCAGGCCTATGCCGCCTCGCAGCTCGCGGCCTATGCGATCAGCCGGGGCGACGGCGAAGAGGCGCTGCGCCTGATCGCGCCGCACAAGGGCATTGCCGAGCGGCACGAGAACGCGGCCCTTCTGGCCACGCTGATGATGCTTCAGGCCGAGGCGCTGGAGCTGACCGGCCGCACGGCCGAGGCGCAGGCCGTCCGGCTGGACAGTCTGGGCTGGGCGCGTTACGGGTTCGGTGCGGATTGGGCGGTGCGCGCGAAACTGCGCGAGATCTCCGCCCTCAATCCGATGAAGGAACCGAACGGATAAACGCATGCTGCTTGCCACCATCGGGCTTGTGCTGGGGGCCCTTCTCGGGGCTTATGTCGCGCGCCGCCGCAAGGGGGTCCTGGCCGACATGCTGCAATTTGCCGCCGTTTACGGGCTGGTCTTCGCCCTGGCGGGCCTGTTCCTGAGCATCGTGATCCTGCGGGTCGGAGGCTGAGGCGGCATGTTCCTGCCGTTTTTCGAAAACCTCCGCAAGGCCGGCCTGCCCGTCTCCTTGCGCGAATACCTCACCTTTCTCGAAGGCATGGCCGCCAATCTGGTGATCTATGACGTGGAAGGCTTCTATTACCTCGCCCGTGCCGCGATGGTGAAGGACGAACGGCTCATCGACCGGTTCGACCGCGCCTTCGCCGCCAGTTTCGAGGGGCTGGAGCAGATCGGCGTGGATCAGGTGCTGGAGGCCGTCGACCTGCCGCAGGACTGGCTGGAGAAGATGGCCGAAAAGCATCTCTCGGAAGAGGAGAAGGCCGAGATCGAGGCTCTGGGCGGGTTCGACAAGCTGATGGAGACGCTCAAGGAGCGGTTGAAGGAGCAGCAGGGCCGCCATCAGGGCGGAAACAAGTGGATCGGCACCGCCGGCACCTCGCCCTTCGGCGCCTATGGCTATAACCCCGAAGGCGTGCGCATCGGCCAGAAGGAAAGCCGCCACCGCCGCGCGGTAAAGGTCTGGGACAAGCGCGAGTTCCGCAATTTCGACGACTCGGTCGAGTTGGGCACACGCAACATCAAGGTGGCGCTCAAGCGGCTGCGCAACTGGGCGCGCCAGGGCGCCGAGGAAGAGCTCGACCTCGACGGCACGATCCGCGCCACCGCCGAGCACGGCTATCTCGACGTGCAGATGCGCCCCGAACGGCACAACGCCGTCAAGGTGCTTCTCTTTCTCGACGTGGGCGGCTCGATGGATCCGCATATCAAGGTGGTGGAAGAGCTGTTTTCGGCCGCGCGGGCCGAGTTCAAGCATCTAGAATACTACTATTTCCACAACTGTCTTTACGAGGGCGTCTGGCGCGACAACCGCCGCCGCTGGGACGCGCAGACCCCCACCGACGAGGTGCTGCACACCTACGGGGCCGATTACAAGTGCATCTTCGTCGGCGACGCCTCGATGAGCCCCTACGAGGTCGCCTATCCCGGCGGGGCGAACGAGCACTGGAACGCAGAGGCCGGGCAGGTCTGGCTGGAACGCGCGCGCCAGCAATGGCCGGACAACCTCTGGATCAACCCGGTGCCCGAGAAACACTGGCCCTATACCCAGTCGATCCAGATGATCCGGAAAATCTTCGACGACCGGATGGTGCCGATGACGCTGGCCGGGATCGAGGCGGGGATGAAGGAATTGGGAAGGTAAAGGCCAGGGCGCGTGGGGCACCGAGTCAAGGTGCGCCGCCGCGCAACGGCTGGCCGCCCCCGCGGCCCAGCGATGCGCGGCACAGCTGAAGACACAGGCAGGCCGAGCCCAGCCTCCCCTACCGCCCCCGCGAAAACGTCATTGCCAGCCCCGAGGCGATGATCACCGCGATCCCCGCCCAGGCCAGCAGGCCCGTTCCCTGCCCCCAGAGCAGGAAGGCCCAGAGTGAGGCGAAGACCAGGAAGGAATACTCAAACACCGCCACATAGGCGGGCGTTCCGATCCGGTAGGCCTGGGCGATCAGCGTGACAGCAACGATGGCCCCCACCCCCTGAAAGAAGGTGAGCCACAGGAACCGCCCCGTCAGCGGCCGCCAGCCCCGGGTGAGGAAATCGCCCTCCGCCCCCCACGGCCCCAGCTCCATCGCCAGCATAAGCCCCGCACCGAGCCCGCCCATCGCCAGGAAGATGCCGAGCGCCAGAGCCATGGGAGACTCGCCCGCGCAGATCTGCCGGGTCAGCAGCATCCCCAGCCCATAGAACAGCCCCGCCCCCAGCGGAAAAAGCGAGAGTGCCGTCAGGTTCGCAGGGTCGGGCTGCAACAGCATCAGCACACCGCCGAAGCCGGCCAGTACCGCCACCCCCTGCAAGAGGTTCACCCCGTGGCGGAACAGCAGGGCCGAGAAAAGCAACACCCAGATCGGCGCGGTGAAGATCCCCGCCCCCGCCTGCGCAACCGGCAGCGTGCCGAGGGCGGCGAAGTAGATCAGCAGCCCGGTGGAGACGGTGAGGCTGCGCAGGGCCACACGGCGGGCACTCACAGGGCGCAGGCGCTGGCGCAGAAGCATTGCACCCAGAATCAGAAGCGGCAAGGCGATGAGCGCGCGCACCGCCTGGAACTGCCAGAGCCCGTGGGTCTGCGACACCTCGGCAACGAAATTGTCCACGAAGCTAAGGATCGCCGTGGAGGCCAGCGCCATCAGGGCCGCGTGAAGGTTCCGAGGGCTCTGCATATGTGCGGCCCAGCCTGCCCCCGACGGTTCCGTCTGCCCCTCTGCCATGCGCTGCCCCCATCCGGTTCCGCAAAACGCTTTAGTCCAACCCCCGCGCGGCGGCAAACCCGGAATGCGAACCCTTCGGCCCAAATCGCCGGGCACCCCATAGACAAATCCACCCCGCGCGGTCATGGTCCGCCGCGACAGGCGGAGCAACCCATGACGGCGCGCAAGATCATCATAGACACCGACCCGGGCCAGGACGACGCGGTGGCGATCCTGCTGGCGCTGGCCAGCCCCGAGATCGAGCTTCTGGGCCTGACCTGCGTGGCCGGAAACGTGCCGCTGGAGCTGACGGCGCGCAACGCCCGCATGGTCTGCGAACTGGCCGGGCGGCGCGACGTGCCGGTCTTTGCGGGCTGCGACCGGAGATGCCCCTGCAGGGGGCCCATGCGGTGGAGTTCCTGATCGAAACCCTGCGGCGCGAGCCCGCGGGCAGCGTCACGCTCTGCCCGATCGGGCCGCTGACCAATCTCGCCACAGCCTTCAAGAGCGCCCCGGATATCGTTGAAAAGGTGCAGGAAATCGTTCTTATGGGTGGCGCCTATTTCGAGGTGGGCAACATCACGCCCGCGGCCGAGTTCAACATCTACGTCGACCCCGAGGCGGCGGCGGTGGTCTTCGGCGCGGGCGCGCCGCTGACGGTGATGCCGCTCGACGTCACCCACAAGGCGCTGGTCACGCGACCGCGCAACGAGGCGTTCCGGCGGCTGGGCTCGCCCGTGGGTCGCGCAGTGGCCGAGATGACCGAGTTCTTCGAACGCTTCGACCGCGAGAAATACGGTTCCGAGGGCGCGCCGCTGCACGACCCCTGCACGGTGGCTTACCTCATCCGGCCCGACCTGTTTTCGGGCCGGTATGTGAATGTCGAAATCGAGACCGGCTCGCCCCTCACGCGCGGGATGACCGTGACCGACTGGTGGCGGGTGACCGACCGCGCGCCCAACGCCACCTTCATGGGCGATCTGGAGGCCGAGGGCTTCTTCAGCCTGCTGACGGAAAGGCTGGCCCGTCTATGACGGCTTTGACCATCGCCAAACCCGACGACCTGGACCGGATGATGCGGATGGTAGGCGACTATCACGCCGAAGAAGGGATCGAACAGAGCGAGGAGACCCGCCGCGCCGCCCTCTTGCCGCTGCTCGAAGGCTCGCCGCACGGCACGATCTATCTGATCGGGCCAGCGCGGGCACCCATCGGCTATGTCGTGGTCTGTTTCGGCTGGTCCATCGAGTTCGGCGGCATGGACGGGTTCATCGACGAGATCTACATCCGTCCCAGCGTGCGCGGCAGGGGCATCGGCACCGAGATTCTGGCGGCGCTGCCCAACGCGCTGGCGAAAGCGGGGATGAAGGCCATCCATCTGGAGGTGGCAGAGGACAATCCGCGCGCCCGCAAGCTATACGAAAAGCTGGGCTTCCGGGCGCGCGAAGGCTATGGGCTGATGTCGCGACGGTTCTAGGCACCGCCCGACCAATCCGTTACGCACTTGCCTCTCGATCGGCAGCACATGCTCCGTCGCACGGCCTCTGGCAATTCGCGCCGCGCCGCTTATCTTTGGCTCATGAGCGTTTCAATCCCCTTCGACAATTCCTATGCCCGCCTGCCGGGCCGGTTCTACACGCGGCTCAATCCGATGCCGGTCAAGGCGCCGCGGCTGATCCGTTTCAACCATGCGCTGGCGGCCGAGCTGGGCATCGCGCCGGGCAGCGACGACGAGCTTGCCCGCGTCTTCGCCGGCAACCAGGTCCCCGACGGGGCCGACCCGCTGGCTCAGGCCTATGCCGGGCATCAGTTCGGCGGCTTCTCGCCGCAACTGGGCGACGGGCGGGCCAATCTGCTGGGCGAAACTCTGGCGAATGGGAAACGTTTCGACATCCATCTCAAGGGGTCGGGCCCCACCCCCTATTCGCGCATGGGCGACGGGCGGGCCTGGCTGGGCCCGGTGCTGCGGGAATACGTGCTGTCGGAGGCGATGCACGCGCTCGGCATCCCCAC
>JAUIBJ010000312.1 GCA_030428025.1 Alphaproteobacteria bacterium | reverse complement strand
GCGAGGGCGTTGATCCAGTGCCAGAGCCGCACCGGCACTTCGTAGACATAGACCGAAGTCTGCCGCGTCGCGCCCTGCAGGTCGTCGGCCGCAGGCCCAGCCTCCGGAGGGCCCTCGGAGCGGGAGAGCACGTTCATGACCGGCGCTCCCGAACCGCGATCCGTCTGCGTATGAGGGCGATGGAGGCGATGGCGCCCGCCGTCATCAGCACCGCGGCAAGCGCGGCCGGTTGCCCCAGCCAGGGCGCGGCATGAAGCAGGCCATGTTCGGGGCCCAGAGCGGGAGCGTGGTCCCCATGGGCCAGCGCGGGGCCGGCAGCAAGGACGAGGGTGGCGTAGAACGGGGTTTTCATGACGGGATCCTCCTTCAGCGTACCTTGATGGTGGTCAGTTCTTCGCCGTCGGGCGACATCACATGGGTGGAACAGGCGAGACAGGGGTCGAAGCTGTGCAACGTGCGCAGGATTTCGACCGGCTCCTCGGGCCGCTCCATCTTGGTGTTCATCAGCGCCGCCTCGAAGGCCCCGATATTGCCGGCGGAATCCCGCGGCGATCCGTTCCAAGTGGTTGGCACGACGCATTGGTAGTTCTCGATGCGCCCGTCCTTGACCTTGATCCAGTGACCGAGCGCACCGCGCGGTGCCTCCGTCATGCCCACGCCCTTGGCTTCCCTGGGCCAGGTCGACGGATCCCATTTGGCCACATTGGCGGTGGATTCGTCGCCGTTCTTGATGTTGGTCACGAGCTTGTCGAAGAAGTGTTTCTGCAACCGTGTGCAATACTCCGCCTCCAGCGCCCGCGCGGCGGTGCGCCCCAGGGTCGAGAACAGGGCGGAGACCGGCAGGTTCATCGTGCGAAGCAGGCCCTCGACCTGGTTCTTGATGTCGTCATGGCCCGCCGCGTAGCCCACGATGTAGCGCGCCAGCGGCCCGACCTCCATCGCGTGTCCCTTCCAGCGGGGAGACTTGATCCACGAATATTTCGCGGCCTCGTCAAGCTCTTGGATATTGGTGCGGGTGCCCTTGGCATTCGGCCCGAGTTCAAAGTTGGGTTCGGTGACGCCGTCCCACGGGTGCAGCCCCTTGCCGGGTTCGCCATAGGCGTACCAGGAGTGATCCACGAATTCCTGGATCTGCTCGGGGTCGCGCACGTCGACATCCTGCACCTCGTTGAGGTTGCCGTCGATGATGGCTCCGCGCGGCAGGTGCAGCTGCCCGGGCGAGAAATCATTGGCGTTTTCGGGGATGTCCCCGTAGGCCATCACCGACTGGCCCGAAAGCCCGCCACCATAGAGCCAATCCTTGTAGAAGCCGCCGATCGCGACGAGATCGGGCAGGTAGACGTTGTTCACGAAGGCGGTGCACTGGTCGATGATCGACGAGATCTGGTTCAGCAGGACCATGTTGATCGCGCCGACAGCTCCCGTGGAATGCACGTTGATGGGGCAGGGCACTCCGCCCACCAACCAGTTGGGATGAGGGTTCTTGCCGCCAAAGATCGTGTGAATCTTGACGATATCCTTTTGCAGATCGAGCGCTTCAAGATAGTGCGTCGTCGCCATCAGATCGGCTTCGGGCGGCAGCTTGTAGGCCGGATTATCCCAGTATCCGTTCTTGAAAATGCCGAGTTGGCCGGATTCCACGAAGGCCTTTAGCCGGTTCTGAACGTCACGGAAATATCCAGGGCTGGAAAGGGGATGGCTGGGCGAAATCGACTGTTGCAGCTCGCTTGTGGCCTTCGGATCGGCCCGGAGCGCATTCACCGGGTTGACCCAATCCAGCGCGTGCAGGTGATAGAAATGCACGATATGATCGTGAATCTGCAGGTTGAGCTGCATCATGTTGCGGATCGAGTTGGCGTTCTCGGGAATCGTGATCCCCAGTGCGTCCTCGACCGCGCGCACGCTGGTCAGCGCGTGGGTGCCGGTGCACACCCCGCAGATGCGTTCGGTAAAGGCCCAGGCGTCCCGGGGGTCGCGCCCTTTGAGGATGACTTCCAGCCCGCGCCACATGGTTCCGGTGGACACGGCGTTGCGGATGATGCCCTCTTCATCGACATTTACCTCGCAGCGCATGTGGCCTTCGATACGGGTGACCGGGTCGACAACGATACGCTGTCCGGAATTGTCGAGTTCGAAGCCATTGGGTGTCTGAACGACCATGATCAGGCCTCCTCGATTGTGCTGGTCTGGGTTTTCTTCTGGGCGGCCTTCAGGGCGGAAATGGCGGCGTGCACCGCCACGCCCGCGCCAACCACGCCGGCGGCGGCCATGCCAACCTGATCGGCGTTCGATTCGACGCCGAACTGGGTGAGATCGGTCACGCGGTTGTAGAACGTGCCCTGATCCCAGAACCCGTCTTCCGAGCAGCCGATGCAGCCATGGCCCGACTGGATCGGAAAGCTGGTGCCCGCGTTCCACCGGATCGTTGAACAGGCGTTGTAGGTGGTTGGGCCCTTGCAGCCCATCTTGTACAGGCAATAGCCTTTGCGAGCATTCTCGTCGTCCCATTCCTCGACAAACTGACCTGCGTCGAAATGCGGGCGACGGTAGCATTTGTCGTGGATTCGCTGGCCGTAGAACATGGCCGGGCGCCCTTGCCGGTCAAGCTCGGGCAGGCGATCGAAGGTGAGCATGTAGGTGATCACTCCGGTCATCACCTCGGCGATGGGCGGACAGCCCGGCACCTTGATGATCGGCTTGTCGGTGATCACCTTGTGAACCGGTGTGGCCTGCGTCGGATTGGGCTTGGCGGCCTGCACGCACCCGTAGGACGCACAGGCTCCCCAGGCGACGATCGCCTTGGCGTCCTTTGCCGCGTGGCGCAGCTGTTCGACAAAGGGCTTGCCGCCAACGATGCAGAACATGCCGTCCTCGTTCAGAGGCGGGTTGCCCTCGACGGCGAGGATGTAGTTGCCCTTGTATTTCTCGATGGTCTCCTCCAGCGCCGCCTCGGCGGCATGTCCGGCGGAGGCCATCAGCGTATGCGAATAGTCCAGCGAGATCATCGACAGCACCACATCCTTGGCAAGCGGATGCGCCCCGCGGATGAAGCTTTCCGAACAGCAGGTACATTCCAGCCCGTTGACCCAGATCACCGGCGTGCGCGGTTTCGTTTCCATCGCATGGGCGATCTTGGGCACGAAGCTGGGCCCGAGGCCGAGCGCAGCGGCCGTCAGGGAACAATATTTCATGAAGCTACGCCGGGTGATCCCCTGGCGGCGCATCACGTCGTAGAAGGTTTCAATCTGGGTCAAGCGGGCGCCCTCCTTTCAATTCAGCAGGCCCGGATCGGGCTGCGTCAATGTGAGGATTGGCGAGGTGACGTTCGGAGGAAAGGAAAGAAGCGGTCGGGTTGGAGAGATTTTATTTTACCAAAATCAATATATTGGCGTGAATCGCGCTCCGTATTCAGGTAACTCGATTACCGGCCGCCTTGCGGATTGGTTAAACGCTTTCCAGCTGTGCCAAAGCGACGAGAGCCTGCCCATACGCAAGCCCGCCATCGTTGGCGGGGGCCTCTTGCGGGATGAAGACCGGCACGTCGCCAAGCCATTTCAGCGTCTCTTCCAGCAGCCTCGCATTCTGGAAACATCCGCCTCCAAGTGCAACGGCGCTGGCCTCTCCGGACTCGATCAGCGCGACCGCACGCGTCGCGAAGGCACGCGCAAGGCCGCTGTGAAAACGCGCCGAGATATGCCCCGGGTCGGTTCCGGCATCCATCGCTTCCTTCACGGCCCGAAAGACCGGCGCGGGGTCGATTTCAGGACCGTTCAGGCCGAAATCATAGCCCGCATCGCTTCCGGCCGGTGCCATGGCCTCCAGCCGCATCGCCGCCTCTCCTTCGAAGCTCTGGCCCATCGCGCTGATCCCGATACAGGCCGCCAGCGCGTCGAACAGCCGGCCCGCGCTCGAGGAAAGCGGCGCGTTCACCCCGCCCGCGGCGGCCCGTCGCAACAGGTCGCGTGGGGCGTCAGGGAAGAGCGTATCGGCCCAGCCTTCGAGCCCCGCCGCATCGAGTCGCACGAGCGCATTCCGCCAGGGTTCCTCCTGCGCGCGGTCGCCGCCCACCAGGGGCGCCGGCTTGAGCCACGCGCGCCTCTCGAAAGCGCGGTAATCCCCGAGAAGCAGTTCACCTCCCCAGACACTACCGTCCCTGCCCAGCCCCAGACCGTCGAGTACGATCCCCGCCACCTTTCCTCCGTCGGCGGGCCACCCGGCTTCTCCCATCGAGGCGGCCATATGCGCGTGGTGATGCTGGACCTCGACAAGCGAAAGCCCGCGTGTCTCGGCCCGCGCCGCGCCGTGCCTGCTGGATTGAAAATCCCTATGAAGGTCCACAGCCACGGTCTCTGGCTTGTGGTCGAAGAGCGCCGCGTAATCCCGATCGGCCCTGGCAAACTCTGCCAGACTCAGGGCATTGTCCAGATCGCCAATGTGGTGCGACAGCAATGCCTGGCCGTTCTTGACGAGGCAGATCGCGGATTTCAGCAACCCGCCATAGGCCACCACCTGCCGTTCGGGCAGCCCCGGAGGCAACGGAAGGGTGCCCGGTACGCGCCCGCGTGCACGGCGCAGCACCATCCGCCCGGCCGGCCCGATCCGCTCGACCCCATCGTCGAGGCGTCGGGCGATCTCGCGATCGTGCATCAGGAACGCGTCCGCGAACCCGGCAAGCTTCTCGCGCGCCTCCGCATTGCCGATCACCTGCGGTTCGCCCGAGAGGTTGCCCGAGGTCATCACCAGAGGGCCGTGCGCCCATCGGTTCAACAGCAGGTGGTGCAGCGGCGTGTAAGGCAGCATCCAGCCCAGGCTGGCCTGCCCCGGTGCAACGGTCTCGGGAAGGGCATGGCCGTTTTTCGGTAAAAGGACGATCGGCGCGGCGGCGTCCCGCAGCAGGGCCTCGGCCTCTGGTGGCAGCTCCGAATACTGTCGGATCGTCGCAATGTCCGCCATGAGCGCGAAAGGCTTCGACGGGCGGCGTTTGCGCTCGCGCAGAGTTGCGACAGCCTTCGCGTTTTGGGCGTCGCAGCAAAGATGAAACCCGCCCAGCCCCTTCACCGCCACGATCCCGCCCGCCGCGAGAACGTCGCCCACGTCTTCGGCCCGGCCTGTCTGCCCGTCTGTCTCCAACCACGCGCGCGGGCC
>JAUIBJ010000311.1 GCA_030428025.1 Alphaproteobacteria bacterium | reverse complement strand
TAGCGCTCGCGCTGATCCCCCTCGCAGGCCAGCAGGATCTCGGTCGGCCGCGCCGCCCAGGAATGCAGCGCGTGGGAGGTCTTGCCATATTCCCGCTCGATCAGGTGCATCGCGGCATAGCCAAGGCCGCCGCCGCCCACCTCCTCGGGCAGGTTGCAGGCGAACAGGCCCAGTTCCTTCGATTTCGCCTCGATCTGGCGGCCCAGCTCCTCGGGCACCTCGCCTGTGCGGTCGACCATTTCCTCATGCGGAAAGATCTCGTCCTCCATGAATCCGCGCACTGTGTTCAGAAGTAACTCGTTCTCGTGACTGACATGAAAATTCATCGGCTCATTCCTCTGAGGCGCCCGTCTGCGCCCGGTGGCGCGCCACGACGGCGTAGATGATGAAGGCAAGAAGCGTGATCCCGATCAGCACCACTGCGGCGGCGGCGACGGTCGGGTCGGTGTTTTCCCGAATGCCGTTCCACATCCGGCGGGGCAGGGTGTAGACGGTGAATTTCGAGATGAAGAGCGTGACGACGATCTCGTCCCAGCTCAGGATGAAGGCGAACAGCGCGCCGGCAATGACGCCCGGCTTGATCGAGGGAAGGATCACCCGCCGCATGGTCGTCCAGTTCGAGGCGCCAAGGTTGCGGCTTGCCTGTTCGAGCTTCGGATCGAAATTGGCAAGACTGGCCGAGACGGTGATCAGCACCATAGGCGTGGCCAGCACCGTGTGGGCAATGATCAGGCCCGGATAGCTGTCGATGAGGCCGATGGGCACCAGAAGCCGGTAGAAGACCATCGCCGAAATAATCTGCGGGATGATAAGCGGCAGCAGCAGGAAGGCACGCACCAGTTCCGAATAGCGCGAGGTCACGCGCCAGAGCCCGATGGCGCAGAGCGTGCCCAGCGTGGTGGCCAGAAGGGCGGTGCTGGCGGCGATGATGCCGCTTTGCGCAAAGCTCGACAGCCACTCGGGCGAGGTAAAAAGATGTTCGAAATGGCGCAGCGAATATTCGCCCTTGGGCATCGACAGAAAGCGCTTGGGCGTCAGCGACACCGGAATGGCGATGAGCGCGGGCAGCACCAGAAACAGGAGTGCCAACCACGCCCCCACCCGGTTCAACCGTGCGAAAAGCCCCGGTTTCATCGCGTGGCCCCCCCGCCGAAGACGGCCGAAAGTTGCATGAAGCGCGACATGATCCACAAAAGCGCCAGCACACCGATCAACATCAGCGTACCCAGCATCGCCGCCGTGCCCCATTTCAGCGTCACCAGAAGCTGCACGCTGATATATTCGGCCACCATCAGAACCTTGCCGCCGCCCAGGATCGCCGGTGTGACGTAGAAGCCCAGGGACAGGATGAAGACCAGCAGCGACGAGGCCACCAGCCCGGGCAGCGTCAGCGGCAGATAGATGCGGCGGAATGTCTGTGGCCCCGAGGCGCCGAGGTTGCGCGAGGCCGCCATCACCCTTGGGTCGAGCGTCTGCATGTTGGCCATCAGCGGCAGCACCGCGTAGGGCACCATGTAATGAATCATCCCGATCAGCACGCCCAACTCGTTGCGCATGAAGCGGATCGGGCGGTCGATCAGTCCGACTGTCTCGAAGGCGGTATTGACCAGACCGCTATGGCCCAGAAGCATCAACCAGGCGAAGGTACGGACCAGCACCGAGATCCAGAAGCTGATCAAGAGCAGCGTCAGCATCACGTTCTGGTTCTTCTGATGCGCGTGCACCATCGCGTAGGCCAAGCAATAGCCGATGGCCACGCTGAACACGGTGGTGATCATGCAGGTGCGCAGGGTCGTCCACAGGATGCGGGCCAGCGCGTCGTTCTCGAAAAGCTTTCCGTAATTGCCCAGGCCCGGCTCGGGGTCGGTCACGCTCAGCCAAAGGATGTTGGCCAGGGGGCCCACATAGAAGGCCAGCACCACCAGAAGGAAAGGCGCCACCAGAAACCATCCGGGGTGAATATGTCGTCTGAGTGCCTGCATCCTGTCCTGTCCGGGCGCGGTGGGAAGGCCCGGTGCCGGCCAAAGGCCACGGGCGGTTCGAAATGGGTGGCCCGGCCGCAATACACGGCGCGGCCGGGCCGGTGCGGCTTAGCTGATCGCCTCGAGGAAGGCGTTCACGGCGTCGCCGCCATTCTCGCCCCACCAGACCGGATCGTTGTAGACGATCTTGTCGATGTTCTGCGCCGAGGTGATGGCATAGGGCTGCCACTCTTCCGGGATCTGGCCGAAGGCCGCCGGGTTCGAGGGCGTCATGCCCAGGCAGTCGAGGATGGCGAGTTGCGAGGGAACCTCCTGCGCGGTGGCGATGAACTTCATCACCGCCTCGCGGCCTGCCGGGTTGCCCTTGGGCACGATATAGGCGCCGGGCATCGCCATGGCCTGGTTGTTCACCAGCTTGTAGCGACCTTCGGTGTCATTCTCGATGTTGCGCCCGCGGTTCTGCCAGATGATCGCCATCGCGGCCTCGCCGCTGACGCACATCGAATGCACTTCCGAGCCCGAGCCCCAGTAGATGCTGTCATCCTTGATCGACTTGATCTTGTTGAGCGCCCGGTCCATGTCGAGCGGGTAGAGCGCGTCGCCGGCCACGCCATCGGCCATCAGCGCCCCTTCCAGCGAGCCGTTGGCCCATTTGTATAGCGACCGGGTGCCGGGGAATTTCTCGGTGTCGAAGAAATCGGCCCAGCTTTGCGGCGGGTTGTCGCCATAGCGCTCGGTGTCATAGACGAAGGCATAGCCGTAAAGGATGATCGAGACGCCGTATTCCAGCGCGTATTGCGGCAGGGTCTTGTCCTTGCTGACGATGTCATAGTCGATCGCTTCCAGATGCCCCGTCGGCCCAAGCGACACGGCGTTGAACAGGTCGGCGTCGCAGACATCGGCCGTGACGTTGCCGCTGTCGACCATCTCGCGGATCTTGCCTTCCAGCGGGCCGGATGTGTCGAACTTCATGCCCATGCCGGTCTTTTCCTTGAATGGCTCGCCGATGGCAGAGCCGTGGCATTCCTCGGAAATCCCGCCCCAGTTCCACATCACGATATGGTCGGCCGCGGCCTGCGCGTCGCCGGCCATCACGGCACTGGTGGCCACGCCCGCCATTCCGCAGAGCGCCAGGAAGGTGCGCCGGTCCATCCGGCCGGCCTTGTAGGCCTTTGCGCCGTCCAGCAGCGTTTCCTTCATGAATTGCTTGTCGTGCATATTTCTCTTCCTCCGTGTTGGCGGCGGGCCGATCCCGCCTTTGGTTCGGGCGCTGTCCTGCGCCTTCTGACAGTTCAGGTCTTCTCGAGCTTCACCGCGGCATTGTCGGCCCAGCCCAGATCCACCGGCTGGCCCACGCTCAGCTCGTGCGGGTTGCGCCAGCTGTCCACGTCCACCTCGATATCCTCGCGGCCCTCGACCGCGATCATGTATTTCTGCATCGCCCCGAAATAGGTGATGTCGCGGATCGTGCCCGACAGCCGCGCGTCGCCGTTGATGGCGCCCTGCGGCGCAAGATCGATCTTCTCGGGCCGCAGCGCATAGGTGCCGTCGGCGAGGTCGAGGAAATTGCTCTTACCCAGAAAGCCCGCGGCAAAGCGCGTGCGTGGGCGCTCGTAAAGTTCGGTCGGCGTGCCGAGCTGTTCGATTCGCCCGTTCTGCATGATCACGATCCGGTCGGACATCGACAGCGCCTCTTCCTGATCGTGGGTGACATAGATGAAGGTGGTGCCCACGCGGCGGTGAATGTCCTTCAACTGGTCCTGCACCTCGACGCGCAGCTTCTTGTCCAGCGCGCCCAAGGGTTCGTCGAGCAGCAGGACGGGCGGCGAAAAGCACAGCGCGCGGGCCAGCGCCACCCGCTGCTGCTGCCCGCCCGACAACTGCCCGGGCTTGCGGTGGCCGAACTCCTGCAACTGCACCAGTTCCAGCATCTCGTCGACCCGCGCCTCGATCTCCGCCTTGGGCCGGCCCCTCACGTCGAGCGCATAGCCCACGTTCTGCCGCACGGTCATGTGCGGGAACAGCGCGTAGCCCTGGAACACCATGCCGAAATTGCGCTTGTCCGCGGGCACCCCGCGGATCGACGCCCCGTCAAGCAGAATGTCGCCCTCCGTGATGTCCAGAAACCCGGCAATCATCATCAAGAGCGTGGTCTTGCCCGAACCGGAGGGGCCCAGCAGTGTGAGGAATTCGCCGCGCCGGATCTCGAGGTCGACATCATCGACCGCCACGAAACCGCCGAAGCGCTTCGTAAGCCCCGTCAGGGACAGCCCGCCTGTCGCGGATTCACTCATGCATCGGCCCCGCGCAGTTTCAGTTTGTTGCGGGCTTCCTGCGGGGTTACGGCGCGGCCGCCCATGCGTTCGATGATTTCCACCGCGCGGGCCACCAGCTGGCCATTCGTCGCCAGCACGCCGCGGTCGAGATAGATGTTGTCCTCGAGCCCCACGCGCACATTGCCGCCCATCGCCACGGCAGCGGCGAGCATCGGCATCTGCATGCGCGATATCCCGAAACTGGCCCAGCTCGCGCCCGGCGGCAGCTGCGCCTTCATCGCCGCCATGGTCTCGACCGTCTGATCGGCGCCCCAGGGGATGCCGAGGCAAAGCTGGAACATCGGCGGATCGGCGATCAGACCTTCGGCCACCATCTGCTTGGCAAAGCGGATATGGCCGAGGTCGAACACCTCCAGTTCCGGCTTCACCCCCCAGTCCTTCACCAATGCCGCCATGCGCCGCAGGGTGGGGGGCGTGGAGATATAGATGTCGTCGGTATCCGAGAAATTCAGCGTGCCGCAGTCGAGCGAGCAGATCTCGGGCATACACGCCTTCACATGCGCCAGCCGCTCGTCGGGGCCGATCATGTCGGTTCCGGGGCCGGGCATGGCGGGGTTGTCGGGCGAGGGCGCCCAGTCGCCCCCCATGCCGGCGGTCAGGTTGATGACCACGTCCCGGTCGCTCTCGCGCACCAACGCGACGGCTTCCTCGAACAGCCCCACATCGCGCGAACCGCGCCCCGTTTCGGGGTCGCGCACATGGATATGGGCGATGGCCGCTCCGGCCTCGGCCGCCTCGATGGCGGCGTCTGCAATCTGCCGGGGCGTAACCGGAACATGGGGGCTTTTCGCGGTGGTGTCTCCAGCCCCGGTGACCGCACATGTGACAA
>JAUIBJ010000310.1 GCA_030428025.1 Alphaproteobacteria bacterium | reverse complement strand
GTCACGGGCGACCTTGTAATGCTCTTCGCCCACGATTGCAGGGTCCATCAGGCGCGAGGTCGAGTCGAGCGGGTCCACGGCCGGGTAGATACCGAGTTCGGAGATCGCGCGCGACAGAACGGTCGTGGCGTCGAGGTGGGCAAAGGTCGTGGCCGGGGCCGGGTCGGTCAGGTCGTCCGCTGGCACATAGACGGCCTGGATCGAGGTGATCGAGCCGGCCTTGGTCGAGGTGATGCGTTCCTGCATGGTGCCCATGTCGGTGGCCAGCGTCGGCTGATAGCCCACGGCCGACGGGATCCGGCCCAGAAGCGCCGACACCTCGGAGCCCGCCTGGGTGAAGCGGAAGATGTTATCGACGAAGAACAGAACGTCTGTCCCCGACTGATCGCGGAACTGCTCGGCCAGCGTCAGGCCGGTCAGCGCGACGCGGGCACGGGCCCCCGGCGGTTCGTTCATCTGGCCATAGACCAGCGCCACCTGGGATTCCTCGAGGTTGTCGGGCTTGATGACCGAGGATTCGATCATCTCGTGATAGAGGTCGTTGCCCTCGCGGGTCCGCTCGCCCACACCGGCGAAGACCGAGTAGCCCGAGTGCACCTTGGCGATGTTGTTGATCAATTCCATGATCAGAACCGTCTTGCCCACGCCGGCGCCGCCGAACAGGCCGATCTTGCCGCCCTTGGAATAGGGCGCCAGCAGGTCGACGACCTTGATACCGGTCACAAGGATTTCCGATTCGGTCGACTGTTCCTCGAATTCCGGGGCCGGTTGGTGGATGGAGCGGGTTTCCTTGGCCTCGATTGGCTTGCCCTCGTCCACCGGCTCGCCGATCACGTTGATGATGCGGCCCAGGGTGGCGTCACCCACCGGCACGCTGATCGGGCCGTCCATGTCGGTCACTTCCTGACCGCGCACGAGGCCCTCGGTCGCGTCCATCGCGATGCAGCGCACGGTGTTCTCGCCCAGGTGTTGGGCCACTTCCAGCACCAGCCGCTTGCCGTGGTTGTCGCATTCCAGGGCGTTCAGAATTTCCGGCAGGTGGTCGCTGAACTGAACGTCCACCACGGCGCCGATCACCTGGGTGATTGTGCCTTTTGCGTTTGCCATGTTTCGTCTCTCCGGTTCGGTTAGAGCGCCTCGGCGCCCGAAATGATTTCAATCAGCTCGTTGGTGATCACAGCCTGACGCGAGCGGTTGTATTCGATCGTCAGCTTGTCGATCATCTCGCCAGCATTGCGGGTGGCGTTGTCCATCGCCGACATCCGAGCGCCCTGTTCCGAGGCGCCATTTTCCAGCAGGCCGCTGAAGATCGCCGTGGCCACGCCGCGCGGCAGAAGCTCGCGCAGGATTTCGTCCTCGCCGGGTTCGAAATCGTAGAAGGCGCCGGCGTCTTCCGAGCTGTCATCGCCCTGCACATCCGCGGGAATGACCTGCTGAATGGTCGGCTCCTGCGTGACGACGTTCCGGAAGTGCGAGAAGAAGATCTTCGCCACATCGAACTCGCCCGCCTCGAAGCGGTTCAGCACGTTCTCGGCAATCGCCTGCGCGTCGGCATAGCTCACGTTACGCACGCCCGTCAGGTCGACATGGTCGATGAAGAGATCCCGGTGATCGCGCTTGAGCGCATCGCGGCCCTTCTTGCCCACGGTGATGATCTTGACGGTCTTGCCCCGGCTCTTGAGCCGTTCGATCTCGGCACGGGCCAGCTTGGCGATGTTGGAATTGAAACCGCCGCAAAGCCCGCGCTCGGCGGTCATCACCACCAGAAGATGGGTATCGTCGCTGCCACTGCCGCGCAGAAGTTTCGGCGCGCTCTCGCTGTCGCCCACCGAGGCAGCGAGCTTGCCCATCACGTGGTTGAACCGCTCCGCATAGGGGCGTGCCATTTCGGCGGCATCCTGTGCCCGCCGCAGTTTTGCGGCGGCCACCATCTGCATGGCCTTGGTGATCTTGCGGGTCGATTTGACCGACTCGATCCTGTTTTTCAGGTCCTTAAGACTCGGCATTGCCTCGTCTCCCCTTAAGCGAAGTCAGCGGCGAACTCGTCCAGCGCTGCCTTGACCTTTTCCTCGGCTTCCCCGGCGATTTTCGGGTCTTCCTCGGTGATATAGTCCAGCAGGTCCTGGTGCTTGCTGCGCAGGTGGTTCAGCAGACCTTCCTCGAAGCGGCCGACCTGGTCCACCGGGATCTTGTCGAGATAGCCCTTGGTGCCGGCATAGATGACGCAGACGATTTCGGCATTGGTCAGCGGCGAGTATTGCGGCTGCTTCATCAGCTCGGTCAGGCGCGCACCACGGTTCAGCAGAGCCTGGGTGGCGGCATCGAGGTCGGAACCGAACTGGGCGAAGGCCGCCATCTCGCGATACTGGGCCAGCGACAGCTTGACCGGGCCGGCGACCGACTTCATCGCCGAGGTCTGCGCCGAAGAGCCGACGCGGCTGACCGAAAGACCGGTATTCACGGCCGGGCGGATGCCCTGATAGAACAGTTCCGTTTCCAGGAAGATCTGGCCGTCGGTGATCGAAATCACGTTGGTCGGGATGAAGGCCGACACGTCGCCGCCCTGGGTTTCGATGATCGGCAGAGCCGTCAGCGAGCCCGCGCCGTTGTCCTCGTTCAGCTTGGCAGAGCGCTCCAGCAGACGGGAGTGGAGGTAGAAAACGTCGCCCGGGTACGCTTCACGCCCCGGCGGACGACGAAGCAGCAACGACATCTGACGATAGGCGACGGCCTGCTTGGACAGGTCATCGTATACGATCAGCGCGTGGCGGCCGTTGTCGCGGAAATGTTCGGCCATGGCGGTGGCCGAATAGGGCGCAAGGAACTGCATCGGCGCCGGGTCCGAGGCGGTGGCGGCGACAATGATGGAATAGTCCATCGCGCCGTTTTCCTCGAGCTTTTTCACCAGTTGGGCCACGGTCGAGCGCTTCTGCCCCACGGCCACATAGACGCAGTAGAGCTTCTTGCTCTCGTCGTCGCCGGCTTCCTCGTTGTAGGTACGCTGGTTCAGCATCGTGTCGAGCGCCACGGCCGTCTTGCCGGTCTGGCGGTCGCCGATGATCAGCTCGCGCTGGCCACGGCCGATCGGGATCATCGAGTCGATGGCCTTGAGGCCCGTCGCCATCGGCTCGTGCACCGATTTGCGCGGAATGATGCCGGGCGCCTTCACGTCGGCCAGGCCGCGATTCTTGGTCTTGATCGGGCCCTTGCCGTCGATCGGGTTGCCGAGCCCGTCGACCACCCGGCCCAGAAGCTCGTCACCGATCGGCACGTCGACGATCGACTTGGTGCGCTTGACGGTGTCGCCCTCCTTGATCTGGCGGTCGGAGCCGAAGATCACGACGCCGACGTTGTCGGCTTCGAGGTTCAGCGCCATGCCCATGATGTTGCCGGGGAATTCCACAAGCTCACCGGCCTGCACGTTGTCGAGCCCGTACACCCGCGCGATCCCGTCGCCGACCGACAGAACCCGGCCCACCTCGGCCACTTCGGCGTCTTTGCCGTAGTTCTTGATCTGGTCCTTCAGGATCGCAGAAATCTCTGCAGCTTGGATACCCATTTATCCGACCTCTTTCATTGCGTTCTGGAGGGAATTGAGGCGCGAGCGGATCGAGGTATCGATCATCTTCGAGCCCACCTTGACTATAAGACCGCCGATGAGGCTTTCATCGACGGTCGCGCTGATGTTAACGTCCTTGCCGACGCTGGCCTTCAGCGTCTTGGCAAGCTTTTCGGACTGCGCCTTGGTCAGTGCCTTGGCGCTGACCACCTCGGCGGTGACCTCGCCGTTATGGTCGGCGATCATGTCGCGCAGCTTGATCAGAAGCTGAGGCAGCACGAACAGCCGGCGCTTTTCGGCCATGACACCCAGACCGTTGCGCATCACAGGGATGAGCCCCATCTTGTCGGCAATGGCCAGGATCGCGTTACTCTGCTCTTCGCGCGAAAGAACCGGGCTGTGGATCAGGTCGCGAAGCTCCGCACTGTCGTCGAGAATGGCGGTCAGGTCGGCGATGTTGCCTTCGAGCTTGTCGAGAGTCTTTCTCTCTTTCGAAATCTCGAAGATCGCGGTGGCATAGCGCTCGGCGATGCCGGAGGAGATCGAAGCTGGTTCGGACACGTCCACCCTTCCGATTTCTGGCCCCGGTTCAGCAAAGAGACGGCACACGAATGCCGTCTTCCGGGGGCGTTGAGACACGATGTTTGTACTGATACACCGACAATTCGGCTGCGGTGTAGCAGAGCCTTCCCAACCTCGCAAGCGGCTTGGAAACAACGGTATACAATGGAATACCGATACTTTTCAAAGACTTAACGCCACTGCGACCGAATGCGCATTTTTTGGGCCCAGAAAATGCCCCGGTTTTCACGTAAAAATCGCGATTCCCCACTTGTACGGGGCAAATCGCGCCATAGGAGCCGAGGCAATTCGTTAGCGCAACCAGCCTCCTGGCCCGTTCGGCTCTTCCCTACGGCGACGGTTTGGTCTACCGGTGACAGCCGGCCACAAGGCGACGCGGCGATAAGGAGGCGCTTCCGTGAAAACCCTGCTTGCCCTTGGCCTGACGGCAGGCTTCGTCCTTGTCATCGGTATCGGAACGTTGTCGCCGCCCGGGGATGGTGCGCCCCTCCCGCTCTCGGACAAGGCGCTGCATTTCATCGCCTTCG
The DNA here is from genome assembly GCA_030428025.1 of Alphaproteobacteria bacterium. Lineage (GTDB taxonomy): Bacteria > Pseudomonadota > Alphaproteobacteria > Rhodobacterales > Rhodobacteraceae > Roseovarius. Next base: position 488 of record JAUIBJ010000310.1, on the reverse strand, counting down.
CCGGGCTGGTGCTTCCGCTGGGCTGGTTCCGGCCCCGCTGGTGGCTCTGGGTGGGGGCGCTGGCCCTGGCCTATGGTGCGACCATCGAAGTGATCCAGCCGCAAGTGGGGCGCGACGGCGAATGGGCCGATCTAATGGCCGACCTTATGGGCATCGGCGCGGGGCTGTTGCCGGGTCAGATACGGCGGGCGGCGCGAAATCGCGGCTGATGGAGGCGCTCAGACCGGCTTCGCCTCTGGTTTGGGCTGCAGCACTTCCAGCGGCTTTCGGACACGCTCGCGCAGGCCCGGGCCGGTGGGCGCATGCACCCGCTTGGAGGCCTGCACGATCAGCACACCGCCCGCCGCGATCACCGACAGCTTGCCGCCCAGCTTCTCCCACATGCCCGCGGTCTTGCGCCAGAACCGCTTTTCCGAAGGCGGTTGGAACAGCGTGGTCAAATGCCGCTCGGGCAGAAAATTGTGCGACTTGAGCTGCGTTTCGAGCTG
>JAUIBJ010000309.1 GCA_030428025.1 Alphaproteobacteria bacterium | reverse complement strand
TTGTGATCGATAATCGCCAACGCGATACAGCGTTCGAGGTCTGCAAAGTTGAGCCTCGCACGGTCTGCGGACAGATACTCACCCCGATCCGCGATGGAACGCCCGGTCTTGCCAGGCAGGGAGCGCAGCACCGTATTCACTTTGCCGAGAAGCCGTTCGACAACCCCGCCACGATGGACGGTCCCCTTGTTCCGGCTTTGAATTGCAATGCCGTACTCGGCACAACCCTGGATGAAACTGGTGCTTCTGAATTCCATGGCGGAATCCACGACGACCTTCTTCGGGCGACCAAACATCGGCCAGGAATGATTGAGGTCGCGCGCTACCAGCCAGTCCTCCTTGCGGCACATCGCCTGCGCAAGACAGAGGGCGACCGACAGGCGTGAGGGCTGCTCAAGGGTCAGGCAGAAGCCAATAATTGCGCTTGTTGCAACATCGGCTGCGATAGTGAGATAGGGGCGTCCGACATAGATGCCCTGACCATCGATGACTTCTACAAACTGGATGTCGGCGGGGGTATGGTCTATCTGGACGACATCGAGTGCGTGTTTGGCTCGGATATAGCCCGGGCGGGGTTTCAGACGCCGCAGGCTTTTCCCTCCCGAGTGTCGCCGTCGTGCAATCTCCTCGGGCGTGAACAGCCGTGGGATACGCTTGGAAACGGTGACATAGGCAGGCGGATCAAGACCCTCGCTGTCACAACGGGCGCGGATTTCATCGACAATCGGCGCAAGGTCCGGTTGCTCAGGCCGAAGCCACATCTCCCGAAGCGTTGCCGAAATGATCTCCTCAACAGCCGGGCTGATCCTTGCGCGCCTCGCCCCACCAGTCTTTGGCAACAACGAAGAAACCCGGCGCTCGGTGCGGTATCGGCGCAGGTGGTTGTAGACTTGGCGCGTCGAGAGACGCAATTCGGATGCGGCGCGAGCAACAGCGGTACGCACAGGCTCTTGCCCGTCCAGAATGCGATCCAGCTCTCGCGCGATACGCGTTGCCTTGGACCAAGCCTCGTCAGACGCTTCGTTTTCGCGCAGCGTCATGAACCCGCCGCTCCACGGTTTTTAAACCTCATCTTCTGCCCCATGTTCTCGCTTATTGAAACGCGAGCTAAAAATTGAAATCGAAACGTAAAATACCAGGTCGGATTACGCTTCATCCTACTGGAATCCTGTAAGAACTTTTTGATGAAACGGCAAAGCAATTGCGACAATGATGCTGACCTCTGGTTCCTGCCCGGGCCGATAGAGGACGAACCGGATTACTTGCCTCCCGGACCTGCGCCTGAGGCGAAGGAATTCGAAGTCGTCGATGCTTGGCGCGCGGCCGAGGCCGGGCAGGCGGCGCAGCTCGCCCGTGTTGCGGCGCGCCTAGGGGTTCTCGATGAACGCCTGCGCCGCGGCCCGGCTGGCTGGCGGCAACGGCTCGCCCTGATCGAGGCATCGGATCTCAGCTGGCTTACACAGGACCGGATCGGCCTCGACCGGTTGTCCCTTTACATGGCGCTGCGGGTTTCGACCGTAACGGATGATGCGCAGGCGCTGTATCGGATCGGCTGGACCGTGCGGCGGCTGACGGGCGGACCCGCGCCGTTGGCGCGTCGGTCGGGTGTTGGCGACCTCGAAACCTTTCTCGATCGGCGCAACTGCACGGGGCAGGGGGAGCGTTTCGAAGATGCCAAGGCTCCCTCGCGCGTGGTCGAGATGGCAGAGCGCGAAGCCTTCGAGGACCGGGCCGCCGGATGGCTCGCGATGATGGATCAGGCCGAAGACCTCCACCCCGTCATGCGGGCCTGCATGGGGTTCCACCTCTGGCATGTCGCGGAGCTTTCGCCGGTCGACGATCCGCTCGAGGCTGCGGTGACGGCTGCGCGTGTCGCGATCGCCGATCTCGCGCCGTCGGGGAGCGCACCGGGCGCAATCTTCGCACCCATCGCCATGGGCGGGGGAGGGGGCTTCCGCGCAATCGGGGACCCGCCCGCCCGGTTAGCGCGCTGGCTGAGTGCGATGGAGAGCGCGACATTCGCAGCCCTGCGCAGGCTGGAGGAGATTGAGGCTTGGGCGGCGGCGGAGCGAACGATGGCGCCGCTCTCGGGCAAGACTCCACCGATGCTGCGGCACCTCTTCACAAGCTGGCCGTTGGTCTCAGTACAGATGGCCGAGAAACTAACGGGGGCGCACCGGGCGACGGTTCAGCGCAACATCGACTGGATGGAGGAGCGGGGCCTGATCCGGGAGGTCACGGGGCAGGGGCGCTATCGCATGTGGCGGATCGTTGAGACACGGGCAACAGAGGCCAGGTCGATCCCCGACAGGCATGAGGACCAGTTGGCCGAGGATCTCTACGATGTGCTGGTCGCGCGCCAGTGACACCCGAATACAGCGCTGTCAGGCGTCTGCATCCCGCAGCTCCAGTAGAGCAGCTAGGTAGCGGTTCATGCGGCGCATGTCTTTTTCGGTCAGCGCGGACAAGCGCGACGCATTCAGGTTGTCGAGGATGTCGGCTGTCTTGACCCGACGCGCGATCTTGTTGCCCTTGGCGCGCCGAACGAAGGCCACGTAGACAGCCTCGCTGTCGCCTTCATCCTCGGGCCGCTTCGTAACAAGACGCAAGGCGTCTAGCACTATCGGCGAGAACCCTTCTTCCTCAAGGCGATCGAATGTCCAGCCTGGACAGTCTTCGACCACGTCATGCAGAATGCCCACGATCCGTTCGTCGTCGGTCTTGTCGCGTAGCCCTTAATTGTGAGATGCGAAATCCAACGAAATCAACGGCTGTCCTTTGCCCTTAAATATGAGATTTTGCCTTTAATTCCGATATTTTTGCCCTTAAACCTGCGACAGGGTTCACAGACATGTGCGGCACGTATCGATGGATGATGATGGCGAAGACTCCGTTGCCGTTGGTGCTGAAGAGGCACGCAGGGCCGCCGTTCTGCGTCCGCTTGTTCAGGCATATCTCAAAGGTACTGGCAGGCTGGAAGGTGGCATCAAGGACGCCGTTTGGGAGCTTGGTGTCAGCAGGGCGACGGTCTGGCGTTGGATAAAGCGGCTGGCGGAAGAGGGTGGGCGCACCAGCGCTCTGGCTCCGCGAAAACGGGGCCGCCCGGCCGGTACGACCTTGATATCCAGCAAGGTCGAAGCGGTGATCGAAGAGCATCTTCGCCGTTATTTCTTGCGCCGGGAACGATCCAGCCTCTCACGCGTCGTGACAGAGATCCGCAGCGCGTGCTGGCAACAGGGCTTGCAGCCACCGACACGGCGGACGGTTCAGAGCCGTCTTGACGCAATGGATGCCCGCGAAGTTGTGAAGGCACGAGAAGGCGCAAAGGCGGCCCGCCAGAAGCTTGCGCCGGTCACAGGCGAGAACAAGGCCATTCAGCCACTGGAGATCGTGCAAATCGACCATACGCCTGCGGACATCATTCTTGTCGACAGTTTTGAGCGTCAACCAATTGGCCGGCCTTGGGTCACGCTGGCGATCGATATAGCAACGCGGATGGTAACCGGATACTACGCCTCTCTCGAGGCACCTTCGCGTCTGTCAGTGGCGCTTTGCCTGACGCAGGCGGTGGCCCCGAAGGCGGAACTTCTGGCTGAATTGGTGTGCAGTGTTCCTTGGCCCGCACAGGGCAAACCGCACAGCATCCACGTCGATAATGGCCGCGATTTCAGGTCACGGGCCTTTCGGTCGGCCTGTGCGGAATGGGGGATCGATCTGGTCTATCGACCGCCGGGAAGCCCTCACTTCGGAGGTCACATCGAACGGTTGATCGGGACGATGATGGGGGCCGTTCACCTGTTGCCGGGAACAACGCAATCCTCGATCGCGGCCAAGGGCGACTATGACGCCGAAGGAATGGCCACGATGACTTTGAGCGAATTCGATCACTGGTTTGCTCTGGAAATCTGCCGTTACAACAACAGCATTCATTCAAGCCTTGGCTGTACGCCCGTTGCCAAATGGGAAGCGCTCTCAGAGCAAATGACGGGCGACATCCCTTTCGAGATGGAAGCCTTTCAGGTGAGCTTCCTGCCCGGCGAACTGCGCAAAGTCAGGCGTGACGGCATCCATCTGTTCCAGATACGGTACTGGTCGGATGCCCTTGTAGGCCACATTGGGCGCGGCGATGGAAAGGTGGTTGTTCGCTACGATCCGCGCGATATCTCAATGATCTGGGTTGAACTGGAAGATGGCCGATATGTTGAGGCGCGGTACAGAAACCTGGAAATTCCGCCCGTGTCACTATGGGAATATCGAGATGCGATGAGGAAGGCTCGTGCACTTGGCAAGTCCGGGTCCAATGAACTGGTCCTGGCTGAGCTGATCCGACAACAACGCCAGATCGAGGCTGAGAGCCGGGGCCTGACGAAAGCAGAACGCCGATCCCGTGAAAGAAAAGGGACATTGGACGGCACCAACTCGGCTGTCGCGACAACCGAAGGGCTGCGCCCGATCGATACGGGTGATACATCGCGCCCATTGTTCAAGGTGGAGAGATGGTGAATTGAGGGCAGGGGCAACTGAGGAAGACGGTCGGATCGCCCTCATTCAATCGGATATCTGGATCGGCTTTCCGCGGGCCGAACAGGTGTTGGACCGCTTGCAGGGTATGATCGAAGCGCCACGGCAAACCCGTATGCCTGGGCTTCTTGTGCATGGCGCGTCCGGGATCGGAAAGACGATGATCGCCCGAAACCTGTCGCGCAAATACGCACCAGAATACGATCCGGCGTCAGGCATCACCCGCACACCGTTGTTGCTCTTGCAAGCGCCACCGGCACCCGACGAACGGCGGTTCTACCTGCACATCCTTGCCGCCGTCGGCGCCCCGGCGACGGCACTGAGCGCCCGCGCTCAAAATGTGGCTTCCCTCGAAGTCCGCGTCATCGCGCTCCTGCGCGACCTTGGCCTGCGGATGATCATGATCGACGAGGTTCACAATCTCTTGGCCGGGACCCACCGCGAACAGCGCCGCTTTCTCAATGTCCTTCGGTATCTCAGCAATGAACTCGAAGTGTCGCTGGTCTGCCTTGGCGTCAGCGAGGCCGTTGATGCCATCCGTGGTGATATCCAGCTTGCCAGGCGGCTGGACGAACATCACCTGCCAAACTGGCGCGACGATGCCGAGTTCTCGGACATGATCCAGACACTCATCGCGGCAA
>JAUIBJ010000308.1 GCA_030428025.1 Alphaproteobacteria bacterium | reverse complement strand
GCGGTCGTGGCCGGGGTCATGATCGTCTGGGCCGCGCGCAGCCAGCCGGGCGGCTATACTCTCCGCGAAATTCCGGAGGTCTTCGTGCGGGTCGCGGCACAGTTTCTCTGACAGTCCGCGAAACCCCCTTGCCTTGCAGCCCTGACGGGCGTATACGCCCCCTTCATCCGCGCGGCCGGCCGAAGTGGCATGCCGAGTCGCGCGCAAGACCGACCGACAAGAGGAGCCGGAAATGCCCAAGATGAAGACCAAGTCGAGCTGCAAGAAGCGGTTCAAGATCAGCGCCACCGGAAAGGTCATCCGCGCACAGGCCGGAAAACGGCACGGGATGATCAAGCGCTCCAACAAATTCATCCGCGACGCGCGCGGCACCACCACGCTGTCGAAGGCCGATGAGCAGATCATCAAGCCGATGATGCCCTATTCGCGCTAAGGAGGATGTGATCAATGGCACGCGTTAAAGGTGGGACCGTTACCCACGCCCGTCACAAGAAAGTCACCGATGCCGCGAAAGGCTATTTTGGCCGCCGCAAGAACACCTTCAAGGTGGCGGCACAGGCCGTCGACAAGGCCAACCAGTACGCCACCCGCGACCGCCGGAACCGCAAGCGCAACTTCCGCGCGCTGTGGATCCAGCGGATCAACGCTGCGGTGCGCGCCCATGACGAAAGCCTGACCTATTCGCGCTTCGTCAACGGCCTGAGCCTTGCCGGCGTGGAGGTGGACCGCAAGGTGCTGGCCGATCTGGCCGTACACGAACCGGCGGCGTTCGGGGCGATCGTCGAACAAGCAAAGAGCGCATTGGCCCGGTAAGCCAGTCGTTACCGAGGGACATCGGGAAGAGACGCCGCCGGGCAGATATGCCGGCGGCGTTATTTCTTTCGCTGGGGGCGTCGCGGCACCTTTTCCGCACGGTATTCGTGCAAATTCCGGGAACGCCTCATTCCATCGGGCGCAGCACGCGTTCCTCTCGCGGCCGCTTTGCGACATGGCTGACCGAACTGAGACCGAGCCAGTCGCGGATGCGGCTTGTCAGCGTCGGGGCGCCGTCCACATGAAAGCGGCCCTCCCCCACCGCCCGCTCCAATGGCGTCCAGCCCATCCAGACGCGAACCATGTCGCGCAGCCCGGCCTCGATATAGACGTCTATCTCGTGGCCCGGGTCGACATAGCACAAATCCACATCGCCCCTCGAAAAGACCAGCCAGTGCAGGGTCTTGTTGACCGGCCCGTCGGGAAAGTGGAACTGCACCACGAAGGGTTCCGGCAGATCCGGCAGGACATTCACGTTGCGCCGGATGTCCCACATCAGGAAATCGGTGTCGGCATCGGCCAGCGAGGGCTCGGTATCGATCCATTCCTGCCCCCATTCGGCCAGCCCCTTCACCACGGGCCCCAGCGCCCGCCCCGCCGCCGTCAGCCGGTAGGCCACCGGGCGGCCCGGCCCGGTCTCGCTGCGGGTGGCGAGCCCCGCCGCCACCAGATCCCTCAGCCGCCGCGCAAGCAGCCCGCGTGACATCAACGGCACGCCCCGGTGGATCTCGTTGAAGGCTTGGGATCCTTCCAGCAACTCGCGCATCACCAGCGTCGTCCAGCGGGTGCAAAGAATCTCGCTGGCCATCGACAACGGGCAATACTGCCCGTATCTGGGTCTGTCTTCCATTTCGCCCCCTTCCTGACCGTGCATTGTGGAAAACCTATCGCCGGCGCCGGCATGGGACCAGTTCAACTTCTGAACTGGTTGGGCGCGATCCCGGCCCGCAGGATGGCCCACAGGCGCGGCCGGTCGCGCCGGAGCAACAGGAAGGACAGACCCGATGAAGAAATACGTGATCGAAAGAGACATCCCCGGCGCGGGCGGCATGAGCGACGAGGAGGCGCGCGGCGCGGCGCAGACCTCCAACGCGGCCCTCGCGCAGCTCGCCCCGCATGTGCAGTGGCAACAGTCCTATGCCGCCGGCGACCGGGTGTTCTGTGTCTACCTCGCCGACGACGAAAGCTATATCCACCGGCATTCGGAAATCAGCGGCATCCCCCTGACCGCGATCCACGAGGTGGGGCGGGTGATGGACCCTGTGTCGGAAACCCTCTGACCCCGGACGGCGCGCGGCCGCCCGCCGCGCGTCGCCTTTAGCGCCGGCAGCCTATGGCCCGGCTGCCGCATCCGCGATATCCTGCGTGCCATGGATCACAAGGCCTTCATCGCCACCCTGCCGCCGGAGGAGCTGTCGAGGCTCAACCGCACCGCCGATGCCCCCGGCCTGCGCCATCTGGCCGGGCATGCGGGGGTGATCCTCCTCTTCGGGACCTGGATCGCGCAGGGCTGGATCCTGTGGCCGCTGGCACTGGTGGCGCAGGGCATCGCGATATGTTTCCTCTTCACGCTGGAACACGAAGCGACGCACAAGACGCCCTTCCGCACCCTCTGGCTCAACGAATGGGTGGGGCGTATCTGTGGTCTGCTGATCGTTCAGCCCTTCGAGTGGTTCCGCTATTTCCACCTCGCCCATCACCGCTTCACCAACCTGCCCGACAAGGATCCCGAACTGATCTCCGGCGGCAAGCCGGAAACATGGCGCGCCTATCTGGCGCATGTCTCCGGCCTGCCCTTCTGGCGCGCGATGATCGGCCAGACCATCGGCAACGCGCTGGGCCGCGACCCGGGGCCGTACATCCCCGCCCGGGCCCGCCCACGCGTGGCGGCCGAGGCGCGGTGGATGCTGGCCGCCTATGCTCTGGCGCTGGCCAGCCTTGCCGTCACACCGCTGCTGTTCTGGGTCTGGATGTTGCCCTGCGTGCTGGGCCAGCCCTTCCTGCGGCTCTACCTTCTGGCCGAGCATGGGCGCTGTGCCTTCGTGGCCAACATGTTCGAGAACACGCGCACCACCTTCACCAACCGCATCATCCGGTTTCTGGCGTGGAACATGCCTTATCACGTGGAACATCACACCCTGCCCAATGTGCCTTTCCACAAGCTGCCCGCCCTGCACGACCGGATGCGGGGGCGCCACAAGGTAACGGCGCCCGGCTATGCCGCCTTCACGGCGGACTATGCCGGCCACCTGCGATAGCGCGGTCGCCACCGCTTGCATTCCCCCCCCCACCCGGCTAGCAGGACGGGCGACAAGGAAACCCCGGAGGCGCCCCGCGATGGACGATCTGCGCGACAAGTATATCAAGCTGATTTCCGAGGCCCGCGACGAGGCCGCGCTGGAGGACCTGCGCGTTCAGGCCGTGGGCAAGAAGGGCGAGGTCAGCCTGAAGATGCGCGAGCTGGGCAAGATGACGCCCGAAGAGCGGCAGGCGGCCGGCCCGAAACTGAACGCGCTCAAGGACGAGATCAACTCGGCGCTAACGGCGAAGAAGGCGGCGCTGGCCGATGCCGCGCTCGACGAGCGGCTGAAGACGGAATGGCTCGACGTCACCCTGCCCGGCCGGCCCCGGCGCAGCGGCACGATCCACCCTGTGAGCCAGGTCACCGAGGAAGTGACGGCGATCTTCGCCGACATGGGCTTTTCGGTGGCCGAAGGGCCGCAGATCGAAAGCGACTGGCACAATTTCGACGCGCTCAACATCCCCGGCCACCACCCCGCGCGGGCCGAGATGGACACGTTCTACATGCACCGCGAAGAGGGCGACAACCGCCCGCCGCATGTGCTGCGCACCCATACCTCGCCGGTGCAGATCCGGTCGATGGAACTCGCCGGCGCGCCGCTGCGAGTGATCTGCCCCGGGCGGGTATACCGCGCGGATTACGACCAGACGCATACGCCGATGTTCCACCAGGTCGAGGGGCTGGCGGTGGATACCGACATCTCGATGGCGAACCTGAAATGGTGCCTTGAGGAATTCGTGAAGGCGTTCTTCGAGGTGGATGCGGTCGAACTGCGCTTCCGCGCCTCGCATTTCCCCTTCACGGAACCCTCGGCCGAGGTGGATATCCGCTGTTCCTGGGAAGGCGGCACGCTCAAGATCGGCGAGGGCGACGACTGGATGGAAATCCTCGGCTCGGGCATGGTGCACCCCAAGGTGCTGATGGCCGGCAATATCGACCCGGCCTACTGGCAGGGCTTCGCCTTCGGCATCGGCATCGACCGGCTGGCGATGCTGAAATACGGCATCCCGGACCTGCGGGCGTTCTTCGATTCCGACCTGCGGTGGCTTCGGCATTACGGGTTTGCCGCGCTGGATGTACCGACGCTGCATGGCGGGTTGTCGCGGTAGTGCGAGCGCGTTAGCCTACCCTTAACGTCAAGATGACCGAATATGAGGAAAGGGCATTGGCAACTCGCGGCCTACCACCGTTGATGATGTCGATTGCGATGACCATAATCTGGTTCATCGTTGGAACATTTGGGTTTCCGTTCGCGGTAGTTGCATCCATTGTTCTTGGAATTGCATGGTTTTTGGTAAAGAACGCTGTATTCGTCTATTTGTTTTTGGGATCTCTGATCGGCTTGGGCGTTGCCTATTACTATTCGGACCTCATTTTAAGATTCTTTGGCTCTCCTTAGCCACCCTACATCCCGCCCATCGCCCGGCTGTGAGGGATGCCCCCCGCGCGCCATTGCCGGGCTGAAGCCCGGCCTGCGGTTGCACCTCCGGGGCCATTCCCTATGCTCGGGCCATCCCGACCCGGAGGACGCGCATGGCCCTTTTCACCCACGAGAACCGGCAGAAGTCCGACCGCAACCGGCGCATCTATGCGGCCTATGAAATCGCCCATACCTGCGTCGATTTCACGGCGGCGATCTGTTTCCTGGTAGGCTCGATCCTGTTCTTCTGGAAGGAGTACGAAACCGCGGCGATCTGGCTCTTCGTGATCGGCTCGGTCTTCTTCTGCATGAAGCCCACGCTGCGGCTGGCGCGCGAGATCCATCTTTGGCGCGCCGGCAAGGTCGACGAACTCGCCCGCCAGATCGGCGAGGCGTGACACCGGCGCCGCTTGACTTGACCGCCGCCCGGCTTGACGCTGGGGCCGAGAGGGACAGGCGGAGAGGGACGCATGAGCCATCGACGGGCGCGCTTGGGGCCGGCGTGGGGACGCCTCCGGCGGGAGTATTTGCAGCAAGATGAAGCGGGCAACGGCGCGCCTTTCGCCGTCGCAGACAACCTCAAACCCGTCCTTGCCGCGCTCGCGGCCGCCGCGGTGATCGCGCTGTCGG
>JAUIBJ010000307.1 GCA_030428025.1 Alphaproteobacteria bacterium | reverse complement strand
CCGACAAGGGGGTGGATCACTTCACCAAGGTCGTCGCCGGCAAGATGCTGTGGAACTACGACAACCTCGAACCGACCGAGAAGAAACTCATTCTGTAAATGGTGGGGTTCAACCCCACCCTACACCAACCCAGTAGGGTGGGTTTCCAACCCACCGCCATTACGAAAGGACATCAAAATGGCTGACGGCGACCTGCCCCAGAAAAAGCCCCTCGCGCGCGACACCTATCGCCTGGGCGACAGCTTTATCTTCCCGCCGCGCGTGATCGACGACATCCACGTCAAGTCCGAGCTTGGACGTTACCGGATGCGCGGTTTCTCGTTGTTCAAGAAAATCCCGCACTGGGACGATCTGACCTTCCTGCCCGGCACGCTGACGCGTTTCGTGATCGAAGGCTACCGCGAGAAATGCGAGACCAAGACGATCATCGGCCCCCGCGCCAAGAAACCGCTTGAACTGGACATTCCGGTCTACATCACCGGCATGAGCTTCGGCGCGCTGTCCTATGAGGCGAAGACAGCCCTGGCGCGCGGCGCCACCATGGCCGGCACCGCCACCTGCTCGGGCGAGGGCGGCATGATCCCGGACGAACGCCGGTTCTCCTCTAAATGGTTCTACCAGTGCATCCAGTCTCGCTATGGCTTCAACCCGAACCACCTGGTTCTGGCCGATGGCTGCGAGTTCTTCATCGGCCAGGGCTGCAAGGTGGGCCTCGGCGGCCACCTGATGGGCCAGAAAGTGACCGACCAGGTCGCCGAAATGCGCTCGCTCCCTGCCGGGATCGACCAGCGCTCGCCCGCCCGTCACCCCGACTGGCTGGGGCCGGACGATCTGGCGCTGAAGATCCAGGAGATCCGCGAAGCCACCGACTGGCAGATCCCGATCCAGCTGAAACTGGGCGCGGCGCGGGTCTATGACGACGTGCGCATGGCGGTGAAATGCGATCCCGACTCGATCTACATCGACGGGATGGAAGGCGGCACTGGCGCCGGTCCGCACCTGGCGACCGAGGATACCGGCGTGCCCGGCATGGCCGCGATCCGCCAAGCCCGCAAGGCGATCGACGACCTGGGCAAGCGGGGCGAGATCAGCCTCGTTTACGCAGGCGGCATCCGCAACGGCGCAGACGTGGCCAAGGCCATCGCGCTGGGCGCCGACGCCATCGCCATCGGCCACTCGGCCATGATGGCGCTGAACTGCAACAAGGATATCCCCGAGGCCAATTACCAGGAAGAGGTCGGCGCGGAACCGGGCTACTGCTATCACTGCCATACGGGCCGCTGCCCGGTCGGCGTGGCGACGCAGGACCCCAAGCTGCGCGAACGGCTCGACCCGGACGCCGCCGCCGAGCGTGTCTACAACTTCCTCCATACCCTCACCATCGAGGCGCAGCTTTTCGCCCGCGCCTGCGGCAAGACCTACATCCACTCGCTGGAGCCGGAAGATCTTGCCGCCCTGACGATGGAGGCCTCGGCCATGGCCGGCGTGCCGCTGGCGGGCACGAGCCATACCGTGGGCATCGAGGACTATCACCATCTTTGAGGGTTTGACGGGGAGACCCCCGCCCTACCGCAACCGTAGGCCGGGGGTCTCCCCGGCATCCCGGAAAGGAGAAAACAAAATGGCTGGAACACAGTATCGCGGCTCCGAGATCAAGGATGTCGACCAGTTCCTGAAAGATGCCGACGGGCTCGAATCCGAGCGCGAAAAGGAAATCGGTCAGCACATCGGCTATCGCTACGACGTGAACCTTGTGCCGGATTACGACCGGATCACCCCCTATCTTTCGAAATACATGGAGGTGATGGGCTGGGACGACCTGAACTGGCTGGAAGACGTCCATATGGGCTATGAGGAAGGTGCGCCGGCAGTGTTCGACCGCAACAACAACGGCTGGATCCGTGTGCCCGACACCATCGACCTGCCCGACAACCAGCAGGATCGGGACATGATCGCACGCGAACTTCTTCTGAAGTTCCAGATGTCTGACCGCCATCCTTTGGTTGCGCTGCGCAAGGCCTATATGAAGTTCTGAAGGCCAGTTTTCGGCGCCCCTGCGGCGCCGCCTCTGCCCCGGGCCCGGCCCGGGGCGCCCCTTCGCCGATGCGAGGAGACCGTTCACAGCCATGCCGCGCCCGCTTGATATCGCCTGTCTGCAGACTCGGCCCCGGCCCGATTTCCGTTCGGCGCTGGACGAGGCGCTGCCGCTTGCCGAGGCGGCGGCAAAGGCCGGCGCGGATATCCTCTTTCTGCCGGAATACTGCGGTGGCCTGAAAACCGAGGGCCCCGCGATCACGCCGCCCTCGGCGCCGGAAGAGGAGCACCCCTTCCTGCGCGAGATGCAGCGCTTTGCCCGCGCCCGAAAGCTTTGGATCAATCTCGGGTCCATTGCTGTCGACGGGCGCGACGGGCGGATCATCAACCGTGGACTGATGCTTGACGATACCGGTGCCATCCGGGGCCGATACGACAAGATCAACATGTTCGACATCCAGCTTTCCGAAACGGAAGTCTTCCGGGAAAGCGAATATGTCAGTCCCGGAAGCCGGGCGGTGATCCACGACACGCCCTTCGCCCGGATCGGCCATACCATCTGCTACGACCTGCGCTTCCCCGAGCTTTTCCGTCGGCTTGCGCAGGCAGGGGCCGACATCCTTATATGTCCCGCTGCCTTCACCAGAAAGACCGGCGAGGCGCACTGGCACGTGCTGAACCGCGCCCGCGCAATCGAGACTACGCGCTTCGTCATCTCGGCCTGCGCCATCGGCCCCGTGCCGGGCGGGGGCGAGTGCTATGGCCACTCGCTGGTGGTCAGCCCATGGGGCGAGGTGCTGAGCGACGGTGGCACATTGCCCGGCGTGGTGCAGGCGCGGATCGACCTCGACGCCGTGGCCAAGGCTCAGGCGCGCATTCCCAGCCTGACACATGACAGGCCGTTTTCCCTTCCCGGATCTTCCCAAAGGAGCGTTGCATGAGTTCGCTGGCCTCCCAACTCGGTCAGAGCTTTTCCAATCACCCGCTGCGTGCGGCTTTCCTGCGCTGGCAGTGCCGCGTGCGCCAGATGGCGATGCGCGACAAGGACGGCCGGCCCGACGACGCGATCATGCCCGATGTGATCCTGCCCGGCGAGACCGAGCCGATGGGCGCGATCATCACAGTCATGAACAAGTCGCCCGCCTATTCGGTGACCCCCGAACTTCAGCACATGGCGGCCAAGACGAACGACCCCGCGCAACGCCGCGATCAGGCGATCCGATTCCTGTCGGCGGCCTATTACCAGAAGGCGCAGGAGTTTTCCGACATCCTGACTGCCACTTTCCCGCCGGGTTCGCCCGGGGCGGAAACCCTGCACCAAGCAGGCCGCTGCACGTTGGTTTTTGACGCCTATGCGCAGCGCTTCGATCTGGACTGCAAGGTCTGGCGGCTGGCGCCGCACAACCTGTTGCATCAGGCAACGATGGCGCACAACCTGCTTTTCAATCCGGGTATCCCGCCGGGGACCGAGGTGCTGGGCTTCGAGCCCGACTGGGAGGCCAGCAGCAGCGATCCGCCATACCGCTGACCCAAAGGCGCGCCTGCGGCGCAACAGGTTCGTTTGCGTTCGGGCCACGCAGGCCTTGAGGGCCCAGCCCCTCAAACTCCCCCGGGGTAGCTTCGACCAGAAAGAAGCCCCGCAGTTTCATCTTGCAAAGATACTTCCGCCGGCGGCGTCCCTGTCCGAGAGGCCAGGGACCCGTTCCTGTGTTCGCCGTCCGGACCGGCAGGAGCAGAGGAAATCTCTCGACATTTGGATACATGATGTATACACGTCGTATTCAGAGAGGATTCGCCCATGCCCACCGACCGCAAGACACAGTGCCTTGAAGACCTGCGCATGCGCATCCTGCGTCAGGACATCGCGCCGGGTGCCGATCTGGACGAGGCGGCGATCTGTGCCGAGTACGGGCTGTCGCGTACGCCGGTTCGGGAGATCTTCCAGCGTCTTGCCGGCGAGGGTTATCTGACTGCGGGCCAGAACCGCGGGCCCAAGGTGGCGTCGATGGATCTGGCCGTGATGCGGATGTTCTTCCAGACCGCGCCTATGATCTATGCCAATGTCGCGCGGCTGGCGGCCGAGAACCGCCGCACCGACGAGATCGCGCCGTTGAAGGACACGCAAGGCCAGTTCCGCGCCGCCGCGCAGGCCGGCGATGCCAGCCGGGCCGCGCTGCTGAACCATCGATTTCACCGCCAGATCGGCGAGATGGCCCACAACCCTTATCTTCTGCCCAGTCTCAATCGCATGCTGATCGACCACACGCGGCTGAGCCAGACCTTCTATCGCCCCGCTTCGGAGGACGAGGAAGCGCGGGTGAAAAAGGCCGTGGACCATCACGACGCGATGATCGCCGCCATCGAGGCGCAGGATGCCGAGGGCATCGTCGCGCTGACCATCGACCACTGGAACCTGTCGCGCGACCGGCTGGAGCGGTTTGTTTCTCCCGACCCGTTGCCGTTGGACGTGCTCTCGAATGAGGATCGCAAACATGCAGTTTGAAGGCATCTGGACGCCCATCGTCACGCCCTTGAACGACGATTTTTCGATCAACGAGGCCGCGCTGGCCGAGGTGGTCGAGCTTCTGATCGCGGGGGGGGTGCACGGCATCATCTCGGCCGGCACGACCGGCGAGTATTACGCCCAGACCTTCGAGGAGCGGGCGCATCTGGCGAAGATCACGAAAGAGTTGATCGGCGGGCGGGTGCCGCTGGTGGTGGGCACGGGCGCGCTGCGCACCGAGGACAGCATCGAGTTCGCGACGATGGCGAAGGATGTGGGCGCCGACGCCATTCTCGTGGCCACGCCGCCCTATTCGGTGCCGACGGGCCGCGAGATTGCCCTGCATGCGCTGGCAATCGACCGGGCCGTGGATATGCCGGTGATGCTGTATAACTACCCCGGCCGGATGGGTGTGAACATGGACGAGGAAACGCTCGACCGTCTTGGCCGTTCGCCCAATTTCTGCGGGATCAAGGAAAGCAGCGGCGATATCAACCGGCTTCACCTGATCGCCCGCGAATATCCGCATCTGGGCCTGCTCTGTGGCATGGACGACCAGGCGCTGGAGTTCTTCGCCTGGGGGGCGAAGGGATGGGTCTGCGCCGGGTCGAATTTCGCGCCCGAGGCGCATGTGGCG
>JAUIBJ010000306.1 GCA_030428025.1 Alphaproteobacteria bacterium | reverse complement strand
ACGACGCGGACCATTTCTTGTGATCGGGAGGCCTTATGCCGGATGTCCAAGGCGGCGAAAACCTGCTGTTTTTGACTGACGAGCAGCTGCGGCAGGGTATCGAGGCGATGTTCTTCGCCTATCGCGGCTTCACCGCCGATCCCGATCGGATTCTCGCCACCATGGCTTATGGACGGGCTCATCACCGCGCCATCCATTTCATCGCCCGCAGTCCGGGCACCACGGTCAACAATCTGCTGGGTATTCTGGGCGTCACCAAACAGTCGCTGAACCGCGTCCTGCGCACGCTGGTGGCCGACGGGCTGGTGGAAAGCCGGGTAGGCACGTCGGACAAGCGCGAGCGCAACCTTTACCTGACCGAGGACGGCGCGGCGCTGGAACGCAAGCTGAGCGACGCGCAGCGGGCGCGGATGCGCGCCGCCTACCGCGCCGCCGGGCCCGAGGCCGTGGCCGGGTTCCGCACCGTTCTGGAAGCGATGATGGAGCCGGAACTGCGCCGCAAGTATCATGGGATCCGGGAGAATGGCGCATGAGCGACCCGGCCCCGCATCTTCTGATCGTGGACGATGACGAGCGCATTCGCGGACTGCTGCGCAAATTTTTGATCCGCCACGGTTTTCTGGTCAGTGCCGCGCGCGATGCCGAGCACGCGCGCAAGGTGCTCTCGGGGCTGGAATTCGACCTGATCGTGCTCGACGTGATGATGCCGGGCGAGGATGGCGTCGCTCTCACCCGTGGGTTGCGCGAGTCGATTTCCACGCCGATCCTGCTTTTGACCGCCAAGAGCGAGACCGAAGACCGGATCAAGGGGCTTGAGGCGGGGGCGGACGACTATCTTGCCAAGCCCTTCGAGCCGAAGGAGCTTCTGTTGCGGATCAACGCCATCCTCCGCCGGATGCCCGCAGCCGAGCCCGAGGCGGTGGCGCCCAAGGTGCTGCAGATGGGGCCTGTGCGTTTCGACATCGAGCGCTCGGAGCTTCTGTGCGGGGATCAGCCGGTGCGGCTGACCGCGACCGAGGTGCAACTCATGCGCATCTTCTCGGAACATCTGCGCGAACCGGTCAGCCGGGCCAAGCTTGTCGAGTATTTGGGCCGCGACAAGGGTCAGGCACAGGAACGCGCGGTGGATGTGCAGATCACACGCCTGCGCCGCAAGATCGAGGCCGATCCGAAGCAGCCCCGCTATCTTCAGACGGTGCGTGGCGAGGGGTATATGCTGGCGCCCGACTGACGGCCCCCGCCGATCTGGACATTTCCGCCGCCAAGTGCTTTGCCTTTGCCAAGCAATTCTGCCGGGAGGAAAAACCATGCTCGACGAGACGACGAATCTGAAATCCCTGCTCAAGGATCCCAGCCTGCTGGCCGAGAAGGCCTATGCCGGCGGCGAATGGGTGGAAGGTGCGGAAGGCACCTTCGAGGTGACGAACCCCGCCCGCGGCGACGTCATCGCCAACATGGCCGACATGAGCCGCGCGCAGGTGGCCAAGGCCATCGAGGCTGCGGCAGCGGCACAGAAGGAATGGGCGCAATGGACCGGCAAGGAACGCGCCGTGGTACTGCGCAAATGGTTCGACCTGATGATGGAAAATCAGGACGATCTGGCCACCATCCTGACCGCGGAACAGGGCAAGCCGCTGGCCGAGGCCAAGGGCGAGATCGCCTATGGCGCGTCCTTCGTCGAGTTCTTCGGCGAAGAGGCCAAGCGCATTTATGGCGAGACCATCCCCGGCCATCAGCGCGACAAGCGGATCACGGTGATCAAGCAGCCCATCGGGGTGGCCGCCTCGATCACGCCGTGGAACTTTCCCAACGCCATGATCACCCGCAAGGCCGGCCCGGCGCTGGCTGCCGGCTGTGCCTTCATCGGCCGTCCGGCGAAGGAAACACCGCTTTCTGCCACGGTTCTTGCGGTGCTGGCCGAACGCGCGGGTATCCCGAAGGGGGTGTTCAGCATCGTCACCTCGTCGCGGTCGAGCGAGATCGGCAAGGAGTTCTGCGAGAACCCGACCGTGCGCAAGATCACCTTCACCGGCTCGACCGAAGTGGGGCGCATCCTGCTGCGGCAGGCGGCCGATCAGGTCAAGAAATGCTCGATGGAGCTTGGCGGAAACGCGCCATTCATCGTCTTTGACGATGCCGATCTGGATGCCGCCGTGGAGGGTGCCATCATGTGCAAGTTCCGCAACAACGGGCAGACCTGCGTCTGCGCCAACCGGATCTATGTGCAGGCCGGGGTCTATGACGCCTTCGCCGAAAAGCTGAAGGCCGCCGTCAGCAAGATGAAGATCGGCGACGGGCTGGACGAGGGCACGCAGCTTGGCCCGCTGATCAACGGCGATGCCATCGAAAAGGTGCAGGAACATGTGGCCGACGCCAAGTCGAAGGGTGCGAGCGTACTGATGGGCGGGGGCGAGCCGATGCAGGGCCCGGGCCACTTCCTGCCGCCCACGATGCTCACCGGTGTCACCCAGGACATGATGGTCAGCCAGGACGAAACCTTCGGTCCGCTCGCGCCGCTCTTCAAATTCGAGAACGAGGATGACGTGATCGAGATGGCCAACGACACCATCTTCGGCCTGGCCAGCTATTTCTATGCCAAGGATCTCAGCCGCGTAACCAAGGTCGCCGAGGCGCTGGAATACGGGATCGTGGGCGTCAATACCGGCATCATCTCGACCGAGGTGGCGCCCTTCGGTGGCGTCAAGCAGTCGGGGCTGGGCCGCGAGGGCAGCCATCACGGCATCGACGAGTTCCTCGAGATGAAATACATCTGCGCCGCGGTCTGACGGGACCACGGCTTTGGCGACGATCCGCGCCGATCATATGGGAGATGTCTGGCCCGAGGCGCGCCCCGGGCCGGACGGCGCCGACTATGGGCGCGTCGCGTTTGAAGGCCCGGCGCGTTGCGATGTGCGCAGTTGCCAAACCTTCCGCCTTGTCTATACCGTCGGCGAGTTCGGCCTCGACGATACCGGCGCGATCAAGATCGTCCAGCGCTGGACCGCCGATCACGGGCGGGCGCAGTTCGACGATCCGGGCGCGGTCAATTACGTGACCGCGCAGGCCTCGAACGGCGTGCATCTGGAACTGCACAACGAACGCTACCCGCATCAGCGCCCGTGGTACAACGGCCTTCGGATCACGGTGATCGGGGGTTCATGCGGCCCGGTGATACGATCACGGTCGTTCTTGGCGATACGTCCGGCGGCTCGCCGGGCTACCGTATGCAGACATTCAGCGAAACCGCCTTCGAGTTCCGGATTCTGGCAGATCCCTGTGCCACGGGCACCTTTCTGCCGGTCGGCTCAGGCACTGTCGAGGTGGTTGCCGGCCCGCCCCGGCGCTGGCATCTGGTCGCCCCCACGCTGCGCCGGCCGGGTGAGCAGTTCGCGCTCGGGATCCGGGCCGAGGATGTCTGGGGCAACGCCACCTATCCCGGCGATGCGCCGCTGACGGTCACGGCAGAAGGGTTGCGGGTGGATGGCCTGCCCGTGAATGTCAAACCGGAACCCGGCGCGCGCGGCACGCCCGTGCCAGGGCTGAAGGCCGCCGATGCGGGGGCCGTGCGTTTCGTGCTTCGCGAAACGTCGGGAAATGAGCTTGCCCGGTCGAACCCGATGCGGGTCGAAGCCGGCCCGGATGCGGCGTTCTGGGGCGATCTGCATGGCCAGAGTGGCGAAACGGTGGGCATCAATCCGATGCGCGAATACCTCGAGTTCGCCCGGGATGTGGCCTTTCTGGATGTCACCAGCCATCAGGCGAACGATTTCCAGATCACCAAAGCCTTTTGGCGGGAAATCAACGATCTGAGCGCGGAATACGACGAAGACGGGCAATTCTGCGTCTTTCCGGGGTACGAGTGGTCAGGCAACACGCCGGTGGGTGGCGATCACAACGTGTTCTTCCGCCATGAGGGCGAGACCATCCACCGATCCTCGCATGCCCTTCTGACTGATCGGTCGGATATCGGCGATGACGCCCACACCCTTTGCGACCTGTTCCGCAAGCTCCGGGGCCGCGATTGCGTGGTCTATGCGCATATCGGCGGCCGGCCGGCGGATATCGACTTCGATCACGACCCGGCATTGCGCACCGCGGTCGAGGTGCATTCCGACTGGGGTACGTTCGAATGGGTGATGACGGATGCGTTCAAACTGGGTCATCGGGTGGGGCTCGTTTGCAACAGCGACGGCCACAAGGGGGCGCCGGGGGCATGCTATCCCGGGGCGTCGGAGTTCGGTGCCTATAGCGGGCTTACGTGTTTTCTGGCACCGAACCTGAGCCGCGACGCCATCTTTGCGGCGATGCGCAGCCGGCACCATTACGGCACCACAGGGTGCCGGATGCATCTGCAGGTGACCGCGTCGCTGGGCCCGGACGGCGTGGTTTTCGAAGCGGACCCGGCGCATGTCGATGCCCTTGTTCGGCCCGCGACCGAAGCCCGGATGGGCGATATTGCACGAACCGGCAACGGGGAGGTTACTCTGCGCGTGCTATGCGAGGCACATGCGCCGATCGAGCGAATCGACATCCTGCGCGGCGCCGAACTGGTGAAGACGCTGCGCCCCTATGGCGCCGGGGATCTGGGGCGGCGCGCGCGGGTCATCTGGCAGGGGGCGGAGTATCGCGGTCGGGGGCGTCAGACCTTCTGGAAGGGCCGGATCGGCCTCGATGGCGCCACAATCGAGCGGATGGAACGGATCAACGCCTGGAACCTGGAACGGCTGAGCCGGCAGGAGAGCGCAAACACCGTCGAAATCGACGCGGTCACGACCGGCAATTTCGGCGGTGTCGATCTCTGGCTTGATGGTGACAAGGGCCATATCAGTGTCGAAACCAGCCTCGCGGGCGGTCTTTTCGACCTTGGCGAAATCGGCCTGGAGGATACCGTGATCGACGCGGGCGGGCTGGACCGACAACTGCGCCTCTACCGTCTGCCAGAGGTGATGGCGGCGGACCGGATGGAGGCCAGCCAAACGGTCTCGCTCAATGCTGAGGGCGACACGCCGCTCTGGGTGCGGGTGACCACCGAAGACGGCTTCAACGCGTGGTCGAGCCCGATCTATCTGATCCCCTGACCGGTGCCGAAGCGCGGACCTCCCGCCGGTTCAGGACCCTGCGAATATCGGCCCGGCCTCGGAGCTGGTCATCGACATCGGCAATTCTTCGGCCGCCTTGGCGCGGATGTCCGC
>JAUIBJ010000305.1 GCA_030428025.1 Alphaproteobacteria bacterium | reverse complement strand
TTGCAGGAATGGCTGAAATGGGCCGGCTATTACAATGGCCCCATCGATTCCGACATCGGCCCCGGCACCCGCGCGGCGATGCAGAACTGGCAGGCGGCCAACGGCCACGAACCCACCGGCATCATGACCACCCGCCAGCGCGATCAGTTGCAACGCCAGTATAACGCCGTGCTGGAAGGGCTCGACCTTCGCATGGTGCGCGATACCGAAACCGGCATCCAGATCCGGATGCCCATGGCCATGGTTTCCTTCGAGAAATACGAGCCGCCCTTCGCGCATTTCAATTCCACCGGCCGGCTGCCCGAGGCGCGGGTGCTGCTGATCAGCCAGTCGGGCGATCGCAACACGCTGGTGGGGCTCTACGACATCATGCAGACGTTGCAGATCGTCCCCGAGGAGGGCGAGCGCGAGATCAGCGGCAACAGTTTCTCGCTGGTCGGGCGCAACAGCCGGATCGTCTCGCATACCGAGGCCACGCTTCAGAACGGCGAGGTGAAGGGCTTCACGCTGGTCTGGCCCGCCGGCGACGAGGAACGCCGCACGCGGCTTCTCAACGAGATGCAGGGCAGCTTCGAACGCCTCCCGGGCGTGCTCGACCCCGCCGTCGGCGCCAATGCCGAACAGCAGGTCGATCTGATCTCGGGGCTCGAAATCCGCAGCCCGAAACTGTCGCGCTCGGGCTTCTACGTCGATCAGGCCGGCACCGTGGTGACCACTCTCGAGGCCGTGCAGGGCTGCGAGCGTGTGACCATCGACGAGGATTACAAGGCCCGGGTCATCGGTATCGACGAGGGGCTGGGCGTCGCCGTGCTGCGTCCGGTCGATCCGCTTGCGCCGATCTCGGTCGCAGCCTTCCAGGAGGTTCCGCCGCGGCTTCAGTCCGACATCGCGGTGGCGGGTTATTCTTATGGCGGGGTGCTGGGCGCGCCGACCCTGACCTTCGGCCAGCTGGCCGATGTGCGGGGCCTGAATGGCGAGGAAGAGCTCAAGCGCCTCGCGCTCAACGCGCTCGACGGCGATGCGGGCGGGCCAGTGGTGGACAGCTACGGCGCGGTCGTGGGCATGCTGTTGCCGACCACCCTGCAGGGCCGCAAGCTGCCCGAGGGCGTGAGCTTTGCCGCCGATGCCGAAGCGCTTCTGCGGGTGCTGTCCGATCTCGGCGTCTATCCGGCCTCGGCCACGCGCGGCGGAGAGCCGATCCCCCCCGAAGCCCTGTCGAAACGCGCCTCGGGCATGACCGTTCTGGTCAGCTGCTGGGAATGAGGAACGAGCCTTTCTGAGGATCTGAAAGGTCCGGACGCATATCCCGCCCGGGCCTGTTCTGTTTTTGGCGCCTCATGGTTCGAGAGCCATGTCGAATGGCGCGGCGATTTCCGCTGCCTTGACCTCTTTGTCCTGCCGCCAATTCGCGCAGGTCGGCAGGCTCCGGCGCTCTGGGAACCTACCCCCTTCAACCGGGCTCCTGCCCCGACACCGCCGGCGTTACGTGAATGAGCGTCGGCCCCTCCGCCTCGAAGGCCCGAAGCACCGCCTGCGCCACGCCATCGACGCTGTCGGGCGCCACGGCATGGGCACCATAGGCCCGGGCCAGCGCCACAAAATCGGGGTTTTTCGCCACGACCGCCTTGGGCGCGATCTGGGCGCGGACCATGCTGTCCTCTATCTCCTTCAGCTTGCCGTTGTCCCACAGCAGGATCGGCAGCGGCAGGCCCAGTTCCACCGCCGTCCCCAGTTCCTGAATGGTGTACTGAAAGCCGTAATCGCCGGCGATGCAGAGCGTGGGCCTGCCCTGTCGCGCCACCGCCCCGCCGATCGCGGCGGGCAGCGCATAGCCCAGAGTGCCGAAACCGAAGGGGTGGTGCCAGTGGCCCGGCCGCTCCATCGGCCAGACCTCCTTGGCCACATAGGCGAACTGGGTCATGTCGGAATAGATCATCGTCTCTGCCGGCACGGCCTGCCGCAGCGCGTCGCAGATCGGCACGATGCCGGGGCGGTCGGCATCGGTCTCCGCCCGCCAGCGCGCACGCGCCTCGGCCACCTCGGTCTCGCGCCAGCGGGTCTTGCCGGAAAACCCGTCGAGCCCCAGCAACGCGCGCGCCAGCGCCGCCGCGTCGGCCTGCAGCGCCAGTTCGGTATCCTGATTCGCGCGCAGTTCGGCCGGGTCGATATCAACCCGGATGAACCGGCCCCGATGGCCCAGATCGTCGCGCCACAGATCGACCTCCGACAGCTCGGTGCCCACGGCAACCACCAGATCGGCCTTGGCGATCTCGGCAGCGCTTTCCGGCCGAGCCAGATAGGCCCCGTAATTCAGCGCATTGCCCGCCGCGATGCCGCGCCCGGCATAGGTGGTGAAGCTGGCGGCCCGCACCCGTTCGACCACCGCCTTCCAGTCCCGCGCCCCGGCCACAGCCCCTCCGCCGAAGACGAAGAGCGGCGCCTCCGCATCCTTCAGCGCTGCGGCGATCCGCTCGGCGGCGGCCTGCGGCACGGTCTCGGTCTGCAGCGCGCCCGTGTCCTCCGGTGCCGGCGCGGCCGGTGCCTCGAGCGCCCGGATCGGCACCTGGATGTGACGCGGCCGGGGGCGCCCGGCGGCGAACTCGGTCAGCGCCCGGTCGATCAGCGCATAGGCGCTTTCGGCATCCCGTGCCTCGAGGCTCCATTCGCAGACGCAGGCGCCCGCCGCCTCCTGATCCAGCATCTGGTGCAGTTGCCCCCGGCGTGCGGCGGTCTCGTCCAGGCACGACGAGATCGCCAGAACCGGCACGCTGTCGGAATAGGCCTGGCCCAGCGGCGTCATGATGTTGCACAGGCCCGGACCGGTGATGATATAGGCCACCCCCGGCTTGCCCGAGGCCCGGGCATAACCGTCTGCCATGAAACCCGCCCCCTGCTCGTGCCGGGCCAGGACATGGGTGATCCCCGCCTCCTCGATCCCGCGATACATTTCCTGATTGTGCACGCCGGGAATGCCGAAGATCACATCGACGCCGCGGGATTTCAACATGTGGCTGATCTGCGCGCCAAGGGGTCGTTTGCTCATCAGGCCCTCCAGAAACTGAATGTGAAAAGAACGTAGACGGCGAAAAGCTCCAGCCGCCCGATCAGCATCGCCGCGGTCAGCACCCATTTCGCCAAATCGTTCAGGGTGGAATAGTTGCCCGAGGGCCCGATCGTATCGCCCAGTCCGGGGCCGATATTGGCCACCGCCGCCGCCGCGCCCGAGACCGAGGTGGTGAAATCCAGCCCCGTCAGGCCCAGCGCCACGGCCACCACGCCAAGCGTGACGATGAAGAACATGAAAAAGGACATCACCGAGTTGAGGACGTCGTGGCCAATCGGGCGGCCCTGATAGCGCGGCGTGAAAACGCCATGCGGCGAATAGATCCGACGCAACTGGGTGCGGATCGACGAGAACAGCAACTGATAGCGGAAGATCTTGATCGAGCAGGCGGTCGAGCCGGCGCAGCCGCCGATCAGCCCGATGAAGAAGAAGATCGATATCAGGAAGGGCCCCCAGTTCATGTAATCGACGCTGGCATAGCCGGTGCCGCTGATGATCGAGGTGATGTTGAAGGCCGCTTCGCGCAGGGCCTGTTCGGGGTGATGCGGAAAGACTGTCACCAGCACCGCCGAGGTGATTACCACCAGCACCCCGATGATGGCGAGGAAGGTGCGCACCTGACTGTCGTTCAGGATCGCCCGGTTTCCGCCCATAAGCTGCACATAGCGCACGAAGGGCAGCGCCGCGAGGATCATGAAGATGGTGGCCACCCATTCCGCCGGGCCCGAGAAGGTGCCGAAGGAGGCGTCGTAATTGGAAAACCCCCCGGTCGAGACGGTGGTGAGCGCGTGCACCGTGGCATCGAACGTGTCCATCCCCGTCAGCCGGTAGGCCAGCACGCAGGCCAGGGTGATGCCCACATAGATCGTCGAGATGCTCGACGAGATCTCGGTCGCCCGCGGCAGGATCTTGCCCATCGTGTCGAAGGCCTCGGAGCGGAAGATCTGCATCCCGCCCACGCGCAGTTCAGGCAGGAACACCATCGCCACGACGATGATGCCGATCCCGCCCAGCCACTGCATGATCCCGCGCCACAGAAGCAGGCCCTTGGGCAGGTCGTCGAGCCCGGTGAAGACCGTCGCGCCCGTGGTCGTCAACCCCGACATCGCCTCGAAGATCGCATCGACGAACCGCGCTTCGGTGGCTCCGAATATGAAGGGTAGCGCCCCGAAGAGCGGCAGCGCCACCCAGACGCCGGTGGTCAGAAGGAAGGTCTGCTGCAGGGTCAGCCCCTCGCGCACGCCGTTGCGGCAGGCCAGCGCCACCAGCCCCCCCACCAGAAGTGTGAGGATCGTGCTTTCGGCGAAGACCGGCCAGTGCCCCCCTCCTTCGGCGAGATCGACCAGAAGCGGAAAGATCATGGCAAGCCCCAGGGCCATGACCATCAGGCCGATCACATATCCGACGGGGCGCATGTCAAACATGGTCGAAGCCTTGGCCGGGCGGCCTGAGACTGTCAAGCGCGACCGGGCACCGCCGCGCATTGTCGCCCCGCTGTCGTCACGGGCAGAGCCCTCGTTCCGTCATCGGCGCGACCGCCCCGGTGGCGAGGTCGCGCCAGGGGCGGGTCGATCAGGATGTGCCGTCGGAAGGGGCGACGGGCATGGCCGGCGGTGTGGAGGGCTGTCGAGGGCGCTTTGCAAAGGCCGTCTGCGACTGCTCCGACACGGGGGCAGGCGCCGCGGGCCGGGGGGCGGCGGCTTTGGGCGCCGCGGATTTTGCCGCCGGCACGGGCTTTTCCGACGCGGATACGGGCGCCGGTACAACTTTCTCGGGCGAAGGTTTGACCGCAGCTTCCACCGCCGCTGACGGCGCCTCGGGCGCGGGGGCGGAGGCCGCTGCTGACAGTGCTTTCGGCGTCGTTGCGCCCGTTTTCCTTGCCGCCGAAGCCGCTGGCCGGGCCTTAGCCTTGGTGAGCGCGGCCGGGGACCTTTTGCTCGCCGCCGCGGCACAGTGGATACGCGGCTTGGCAAAGAACGGGTTGGTTTCGATCGCGGCCCGACCGAAGACCTGTGCCACGCGCAGATTGCTTTCGATCACATAGCCGGCCACGCGCAGACCGGCGGCCGACAGTTCCAACGGGGCGGAAACGGGAATCATGGGCTTGTCCTCTGGCTGCTGTTCGCTCCCGCAT
>JAUIBJ010000304.1 GCA_030428025.1 Alphaproteobacteria bacterium | reverse complement strand
GCGACCCAGTCGAACCACGCCCGCCAGACCGCCGCCGCCGCCGCGAAACTGGGGATGGATTGCCACATCCTTCTGGAAGACCGCACCGGCTACAATTACGACAACTACAAGTATAACGGCAACGTGCTGCTCGATTATCTGCACGGCGCGACGATGGAGCATCGCGGCCCCGATCTGGACATGAATGCCGAGATGGAAGCCGTAGCCGAGAAATTCCGCGGAGAGGGGCGCAACGCCTATGCAATCCCCGGCGGCGGCTCGAACCCCACCGGCGCATTGGGCTATGTCAACTGCGCGCTGGAGATGATGGGCCAATTCGTCACCATGGGCCTCGATGTCGATCACATCGTCCACGCCACAGGCTCGGCCGGGACGCAGGCAGGGCTGATCACGGGGCTGAAGGCGATGAACGCCAATATCCCGCTTCTGGGTATCGGCGTGCGCGCGCCCAAGCCCAAGCAGGAGGAGAACGTCTACAACCTCGCCGTCAAGACCGCCGAAAAGCTGGGCTGCGCGGGCGTGGTCGCGCGCGAGGACGTGGTCGCCAATACCGACTACGTGGGCCCGGGCTATGGCATGCCCGCCGAGGACACGCTGGAGGCCATCGACATCTTCGCGAAGACCGAGGCGATCCTGCTCGATCCGGTCTATTCGGCCAAGGGCGCGGCGGGGCTGATCGACCTCATCCGCAAGGGTCATTTCAAGAAGGGCGAGCGGGTCGTCTTCCTGCATACAGGCGGGGCGATCGGGCTGACAGGTTACACGCACTGTTTCGACATCCCCAAATGAGGCCGGTCGGCATTCTCGGCGGGATGGGGCCCGAGGCCACCATCCTGCTGATGCAGAAGGTGCTGGCGGCGGTTCCGGCGCGCGACGATGCCGATCATGTGCCGCTCATCGTGCATCAGAACCCGCAAGTGCCCTCGCGCATCGCGGCACTGATCGAGGGGACCGGGGAAGACCCGGCCCCGGTGCTGGCGGGCATGGCCCGCGATCTGGACCGCGCAGGCGCAAAGGCGCTGGCAATGCCCTGCAACACGGCGCATCACTATGCGGATGCTGTGGCAGGCGCCACCGATCTGCCTTTTCTCGACATGCTGGAGGCGACGGCGGCGCATCTGACCGAGGCGCGCGCGCGCCGGGTCGGGATGCTGGCCTCGCCCGCGACCCGGCTAACCGGCGTCTTCGAGCCTTATTTCGCCAAGGTGGGGCTGGAGCCGGTCTGGCTGGCCGAGGACGCACCGCTGCTCGACATTATCCGGGCGGTCAAGGCGGGCTTTCCCGTGCCTGATCTCGCCCCGCGCCTGGCCGAGGCCGCGAACCGCCTGGCCGATCAGGGGGCCGATCACCTTCTGGTGGCCTGCACCGAGTTGTCGCTGCTCACCGACGGGCTGGCCGACCATCCGCCCTTCTCCGACAGCCTCGACTGTCTCACCGCTACCATCGTTGGCTTCGCCCGCGGCGGCTGACCCGCCACGGCACCAAAAACATCTATGAGATTTCCCCTTATCCGGCTTAGACTTGCCCGGAACGGAACCGGTGGCAACCGAATCCTGGGAGGGGCGTTTGATGCTGCGCGGCCTGTTGTCGGTGCTGATCCTGTGCCTTGGACTGGCCGCGCCGGAGCGGACGGAGGCAGAGACGCGCGCCCTGCTGATCGGCGTGTCGGACTACGACGACGCTTCGGGCATTGCCGATCTGCGCGGGCCCGCCAATGACGTGCAGCTGTTGGCCGAGGCTTTGCGCGGTCGGGGGATCGACCGTATCGCGATTCTGGCCGATGGGGTCGAGGGGGCCGAACGACCGACACGCGCGGCCATACTCGATCGTTTCGCGGCACTGGCGGCGGAGGCACGGGCGGGCGATTTCATCTACATCCATCTCAGCGGCCACGGCACCCGCCAGCCCGACCGCAACGGCGACGAGACAGACGGGCTCGACGAGGTCTTTCTTCCGGCCGACACCGCACGGGCCGAGCCGGGTGCCGGCGCCATCCCCAACGCCCTCGTCGATGACGAGATCGGCGAGGCACTGGCCGCCATCCGTGCCAGAGGCGCCGATGTATGGATGGTACTCGACAGCTGCCATTCCGGTTCAGGCACCCGCGCCGCCCTGCCCGGCACCGCGGCCCGCTTCGTCGAGCCCGGTGTTCTGGGCATCGACGCCACCCCCTCGGCAGTCGCCGAGGCTGCGGGAGACGCGCCCGGAGCGGCCGACTTGCCCGGCGGCTTTCTCGCCTTCTATTCCGCCCAATCGACCGAGCTTGCGCGGGAGGTGAACTTCGCCGAGGCGGAGGGCGGCGAGGCGTGGTACGGGCTGTTCACCGCCAAGCTCGCCGCGCGGCTGCAGCAGGACGCGCCGATCAGCTTCCGGCAACTCTTTCAATCGGTGCTGAGCGACATGGCAGGGTCGGATTTGCCCGGCGTGGCGAGGTTGCAGACGCCGCTCTGGGAAGGCGATCTCATCGACGCGGCGGTCTTCGGCGGACGGGCGACGGCGGGGCTGCGCCGCTTCGCGGTGACCGGCGACAGCATCGCCGCCGGGCGCCTGCACGGCCTCACCGAGGGCACGTTGCTGGAACTGGTGACCGATGCTGCCGACCCGCCGGAGATGGTGATCGGCCTGGCCCAGGTGGAAGAGGTAGACGCGGCCGAGGCGTTCCTGAGGCCGGTGGCGGCGGAATGTCAGCCGCGCGCCGAGGCGCTTTGCCCGCGCGAAGGAAGCCTGCCGGCGGCGGCGCGTTTCGCCCAGATCGCAGCCCAGCCCGCTGATTTAACCGTCGCCTTCGCCCCGCCGCGCGAGTTGAAGACTGGCGCGGCGCTGCCGGAGGATCACCCGTTGGTCCACGCCCTGGCCGAGGCCGCCCGGCAGGCCGCCGAAAGCAGCGGCTTCGGGCTGACAGTCTCGGCTGCCGATTTCGATGTCGATGTCGCCCACGACGCGGGCACGCTCTGGTTCGGGCTTTCGGCGCAATCGGGCAACGCGCCCGCCGGCGCCGCCTGGACGCCCGGCGGGGGCACCGATCTGGCCGCACTTCTGACCCGCATCGCCAAGGCCGAACGGTTGGCGCGGGTGCTGCAGGATCTGTCCGGCCAGAACACGATGCTCAACCGCAATCCGGTAACAGTGGAGGCCGAACTGGTCGCGCCGCCCGTGGAGGCTCTGGCCGAGCCGGGCAGCGGCGTGTCGCCCCGGCGGGAATGCCGCGCCGCCTGGCGCGACGCGGGCAGCCTGACGCCCATGCGGCTGGAACCCGGCGCGCAGCTGAAGCAGTGCGACGGGCTGCGCTTTTCGGCCCAGGGCGCTCCTGGCGGAAGCTGGGACGTGAACCGCATCCATATCGATGCGCAATTCTGCGTGCATGCCGCCTATGAGCGCATCACCGACGACCGCGCCGCGCGCGAGCTGGGCCCGGCCATGACCATATGTTCGGATTGCCCCGGCGGCTACTCCGCCGGGGCCGAACGGCTGTTCATTCTGGTCAGCGAGGCGCGCGACAATGCCGAGGCGCTGAACCTCGAAGGGCTGGTGGAAACCTGCGGCGCGGGCCCCACGCGAAGCGCTGTTGCCACCGGGGCGGCGCGTGCCTTCCTCGAGGATCTGACGGCCCGGGCGCGCACGCGCGGCGCCTTCGGAGCGGCATTGGGGGGCGGTCTGTGGGTGGACGGCTGGACGTGGCAGGTTCTGCCCCGAACCGAGGCGTTCCGGCGCGCGGGCCGGACCGTGGAGACTTCGCAAGATTGAGGGACGCAACAGGATAAATGAAGGGAGACTGACATGAAATTTCTGACCATTGGTGCCACGGCGCTCTCCATGTTCTGCATGACCGCGCCGCCCTTGGCGGCGCAGGACAACAGCCTGTCCGATGTCGCCGTGCCCTCCTCGCTGAACACCGGAAACTCCGTCGCCAGCTACGTCACGAGGCAACGGGCCGAGGGCGAAACCCTGTCGGGCGAAACAGCCTCGCGCATATTCGGCGGGCGGATGGCACAGCCGGGCGCCTGGCCGCATCAGGTGTCGCTGCATCTGACCGAACGGATGGACGGAACGCCCGAAGGCGTGGCCAACTCGCAATTCTGCGGCGGCTCGATCATTGCCCGCCAATGGATCCTGACCGCAGCCCATTGCATCACCGACGAGGAAGGTCGCGCGGCCCCCCCCGAGGCGATCATGGTGAAAACCGGCGCGACCGATCTGAGAGAGGGTGATCTGCGCGGCGTGGCCCGCGTGATCGTCCACGAGGATTACGACCCGCGCGTGCTGGATGCCGATATCGGGCTGCTCGAACTTGCCGAACCGATCACGGACTCTTCCGGACCGGTCAGGGCAATCCCGATTCACACCCCCTCGAACCAATTGCCCCAGGGCCCGGCGGTGGTAACCGGCTGGGGGATGACGGAGGAAGGGAAATTTCCCATCGAGCTTCTGGAAACCGACATCGATATCGTTTCGAACGCGACCTGCAATAAAGGCATGGCCGCACGGACGCAGCAGGATCTGGGCGGGTATCTGCTTGACCTCCATGTCGGCCACCGCATTCCGTTGGAAAAGCTGGATGAAGCCTATGCGATCATCCTCAACAACTGGGGTGAAACGCTGACCGACAACATGATCTGCGCCGGCGTGCCGAGCGGCAAGCGCACCTCCTGCAGCGGCGACAGCGGCGGTCCGCTGGTGATCAAGCAGGAGAACGGCAAATGGCTTCAGGTCGGCATCGTCAGCTGGGGGCTTAAGCCACTCCATGCCGACGGTCATTGCGGGTTCGAAAACCTCTATGCAGTCTATACCCGGGTGTCGAACTACTATGACTGGATCGCCAGCCATGTACGCGGCTGACGCGCGGGGAAGGAGAAACGGCATGACCCTGATTTCACGCATGGCGGCCGGCACTGCGCTGGCCGCGCTTCTGAGCGTGCCGGCGCTGGCCGAAGACGATTTCGGCGGAAGTTTCGACGAACCTGCCGGCGACACCCAGTCGGACGCCAAGGCGCCGGAGCCGGAGGCCGAGCCGCAGACCCAGGCCGAAGCCGACCCGGCCGGAGATGACGGCTTTGGCGGCAGCTTCGACGACCCCGCCCCCGAGGCGCAGGCCGAGGCCGAAACCGGCGACGACGACGGTTTCGGCGGCAGCTTCGACGAGCCCGCCCCCGAAGGGGCCGACCAAAGCGGCACAGATGGCGACATGGCGGACAGCGCCCCCGAAG
>JAUIBJ010000303.1 GCA_030428025.1 Alphaproteobacteria bacterium | reverse complement strand
TCACCCTCACCTCGATCACCGCCCCATGATCCATCGGATAGGTGAATTGCCCGTCCTTCAGCCGGTCGATAACCCGGCGCACGCTTTCCTCGGCATTGTCCTGCACATGGCCCATATAGGCGCGCACCACGTCGAGCCCGAAATGGTCGACCACCTTCAGAAGCTCCTGCCGCCCGGTTTCGTTGGCGGCGATCTGGGCTTTCAGGTCGGCCATGTTCTGGGGGATGTTGCGGCAGGGATACTTGCCGGACGCCAGCAGCGCTTCGGCCTCCCTCTCCAGCAACGTGCCCCGGTCGACCAGCTTGACGTTGTCGATCAGCACGCCTTCCTCGTCGATATGAGCACTGTCGGGCGGGGCCGAACCGGGCGTGCGCCCGCCGATATCGGCGTGATGCCCACGCGAGCCCAGCCAGAAGACCGGCTTGTCCTCGATGAACACAGGCGTGACTACGGTTACATCGGGAAGGTGCGTGCCGCCACGATAGGGGGAGTTCAGCACATAGGCGTCGCCCGGCGCGGCATCGGGGTTCAGCCGCATGATCGTCTTGATCGAATCCGACATCGAGCCCAGATGCACTGGTACATGCGGCGCGTTGGCCACTAGATCGCCGTGCTCGTCGAAGATCGCGCAGGAGAAATCCAGCCGCTCCTTGATATTGACCGAGGCGGAGGTGTTTTCCAGCGTCACGCCCATCTGGTCGGCCACCGACATGAACAGGTTGTTGAAAACCTCCAGCAGCACCGGGTCGGCCTCGGTGCCCGCCGCATGATCACGCGACTTGCCTTCGATCCGTTCCAGCAGCAGGTTACCCATCGCATCGACCGAGGCGGCCCAGCCGGGTTCCACCACATTGGTACCGGTGGGCTCGGTGATCACCGCGGGGCCGGTGATGCGGGCCTTCGGGTTCAAGCGGTGGCGTTCATAAAGCGGCACCACGCGGCGGGCGCCATCCACATGCATGGGGATCTGCGCCAGCGGCTGCCCGTCGCCCTCGGGCAGGGACGCGGCGGGGGATTGGCCCGTTTGGCCAATCGCCTCGACGCTCAGCATTTCGAAGACGATGTCGCGTTCCGGCGAATGGAAGCCGAAACGCTGCCGATGCGCGGCCTCGAAATCGGCCTGCATGGCCTCGGCGTCCGCAAACGGCACCTCCAGCGCCTGATGCGAGCCGTCATAGCGCAGATGCGCGCGGGGCTGCACCGCGATGTCGGTGATGCCCTGGCTTTCGACCTCTGTCTTCGCCTGCCCGGAAATCCGGCAGAGTACCTCGCTTGCCGCCTCCACCTCCGAGAGCGGCCTGTCCA
Source organism: Alphaproteobacteria bacterium (assembly GCA_030428025.1). Classification (GTDB taxonomy): domain Bacteria; phylum Pseudomonadota; class Alphaproteobacteria; order Rhodobacterales; family Rhodobacteraceae; genus Roseovarius. The sequence goes on along the minus strand of JAUIBJ010000303.1, from coordinate 3,928 downwards.
TCTGCACCTCGCGCATGGCGCGGACCTCGGCCAGCCCCATTCCATAGGCCGACAATACCCCCGCATGTGGATGGATCAGGACCGTCGTCATGCCCAATGCGTCGGCCACGAGGCAGGCATGCTGCCCGCCCGCGCCGCCGAAACATTGCAAGGTATAGCGGGTCACGTCATGGCCGCGCTGGACGGAGATCTTCTTGATCGCGTTGGCCATATTGTCCACCGCAATGCGCAGAAAGCCCTCGGCCATCTCCTCGGGGCTGCGGGGGGCCTCTCCGGTCTCTTGCGCGACGGTCTCGGCCAGGTCGGCGAACTTCTCGCGCACCACCTGGGCATCGAGCTTTTCGTTGCCCTCCGGCCCGAACACGGCCGGGAAATGATCGGGGTTGAGCTTGCCCAGCATCACGTTGCAGTCGGTCACCGCCAGCGGCCCGCCGCGTCGGTAACAGGCCGGGCCCGGATCGGCGCCGGCGCTCTCTGGGCCAACCTGAAACCGCCCGTCCTCGAACTTGCAGATCGAGCCGCCCCCGGCCGCCACCGTGTGAATGTCCATCATCGGCGCGCGCATCCGCACGCCTGCCACTTCCGTCTCGAAACTGCGCTCGTAGTCGCCGGCATAGTGGCTGACATCCGTGCTCGTTCCGCCCATGTCGAAGCCGATGAGCTTCTCGTGCCCCGCCGCCTCGCCCGTCTTGACCATGCCGACAATGCCGCCCGCCGGGCCCGACAGGATGGCATCTTTGCCCTGGAACAGCTTGGCATCCGTCAGCCCGCCATTCGACTGCATGAACAAGAGCGCGTTGCAGGCTCGGCCCACATCCAGCGCATCGGCCACCTGATCGACATAGCGACGCAGAATCGGGGAAAGGTAGGCATCCACCACCGCCGTGTCGCCACGCCCCACCAGCTTGGCCAGACGGTTCACCTGATGGCTCGCCGTGATCTGGGTAAAGCCGATCTCGGCGGCGATGTCGGCCACGCGGGATTCATGCTCGGGGTTGAGATAGGCGTGCAGTCCGGCGATGGCCACGGCGCGAATGCCCCTGTCATAGGCGCCTTGCAGGGTGATGCGCGCCTCGTCCTCGTCGAGCGGCCGCACAACCGCGCCATCGGCATCGAGGCGTTCGTCGAGTTCGGCCACTTCCTCGTACAGCAGGTCGGGCCGTTTGATCTCCAGATCGAAGAGGCGCGGGCGGGTCTGGTAGCCGATCCGCAGCAGGTCGCGGAACCCCTTGGTAATCAGCAGCAGCACCCGCTCGCCCTTGCGCTCCAGAAGCGCGTTGGTGGCCACGGTGGTGCCCATCTTCACCGCCCGTATCGCGCCCTCGGGAAAATCGCCCTCGACTCCCATCACTTCGCGGATGCCCTGCACCGCAGCGTCGCGGTAGCGCTCGGGGTTCTCCGACAAGAGCTTGTGGGTTCGCACGCTGCCATCGGGGGCCAGCGCCACCACATCGGTGAAGGTGCCGCCACGGTCGATCCAGAATTCCCAAGGCGTGCTGCCCATCCGCCTCTCCATTTTTTTGCTCAGATCAGGTTTGGCCTTGGGGCGCAAAATGTCAACGTCGCCCGCCATTGAATTCCGGGGCCGATAGGGGCAGAAACGAGAAACGTTTTTCAGGAAAGGGCCGGCCGATGGACTTGCGGCGTCTGACAGATGAATTCACCGTATCGCCTCAGATCGAGACGGAGCATGTGCGTGGGATCGCCGGGGCCGGGTTCCGCTCGGTTCTGTGCAACCGGCCGGATGGAGAGGAGGCTGGCCAGTGCGCCTATGATCGCATCGCCGAGGCCGCACGCGCCGAAGGGCTGGAGGCGCGCTCGGTCCCGATCGTGTCCGGGATGATCACACCCGAGTCGCTGGAAGAGTTCCGTGCGGCGCTGGAGGAGTTGCCCAAGCCGATCCTTGCCTATTGCCGGTCTGGCACGCGCTGCACGATGCTCTGGGCCATCACCCAGCACGGGGTGATGGACGACGCCGAGATCGAGCGGCGCGCGGCCGAGGCGGGCTATGACGTCTCGGGGCTTCTGCGGCAGTTGCAGGCCAGATGAGGGGCTGGATGGCGCTCGGGCGCTGCGCCGAGGGCGTCCGCGTCTGCGTGATGGCCGAGGGCCGGCTGGCCGAATGCGTCATTGACGAGAGCGAAGAGGCTGCCCTCGCCCGGCTGAAGGCCGCGCCCGAAACCGTGCTGCGCATCGGCGACGGCGCACCCGCGCGCCTGCCAGCCACGGTGCTGCCCGAGACGGGCCGAAGCCTGCCCGGCTTCACTCAGGAAAGCCCGCCCGATGCGATTGGCGGATGGGTGCGGCTGTGGCTTGCCGGGTTTCTTACCCTGCATCCGGGCTGTGATGGCGTGATCTGCGCCGCCGAGGGGGAGGTCCGCCACTGGATCCATATCAGCGCCGGCGAGGCGGTGAGCGCGCAAAGCTTCCTGACGCCCCGGTTGGTAAAGGCGCTCGGCGGTGCGGAGACGCCCGACCCGGAGGCGCTCGCCGACAGTCTCAGCCGCCCGGAACGGCTGGCCGCGCATCTGCGCGCGGCCGAGGTGGCGGGCCGGCCGGGGGCGATCAGCGGCCACCTTCTGGGTGCCGAATTCGCCGCCGCGCGAGCCTATTGGCTGGGTCAGCAGGTGGTCGTCATCGCCGCCCCGCCCGCGCCCATCGCCGCCGCGCTCGAGGCCCAGGGCGTGCCCTGCGCGATCCACGATCCCGACGATCTCCTCGCCCCCGGCCTCGCGGCAGTGGGCAAAGCCCTCAAGCTCTGACGTCCCTGCTTCTTCCTTGTCGAAAATACCCCGAAGATCCTCACCCAACCGCCGGCGCCCCGGCCCGGTGCCGACAGGGCCCCGCCACAGCTGCGACCCCGAGAATTGCCCCCGAGACGGTCGCGATCATCCCCGCCGCGCTGACCGCGTTGTCAAAGCCCAGCCAGAGCGGGCCATAGCCGGCCAGCACATAGCCCAGCACCGCAGACAGCGTGGCGAAGACCACCGACCAGCCGATCTGGCGTTCCAGCCGGTCGGTCATCATCCGGGCGGCGGCGGGCGGGCAGATGAACATGGCGATGACGATGATCGAACCAACTGCGTCGAAGGCCGCCACCGCCGCGATGGCGGCCACCACCACCAGCGACAGGCCGATCAACCCGGTCGGCAGGCCCAGCGTCCGGGCAAAGCCCTCGTCGAAGGTCGAGAGCTTCAGCGGCCGCCAGAGCAGACCCGTGAAGGCGCAGACGAAAAGCAGCGTGAAGGCCATCCTAGGCAATTCGGGCGGCAGGCCTTTCAGCGCCTCCCGGTCCAAAAGCGAGGTCCAGCCCATACCGTCGAGCCAGATCAGGCTTTCGAGATTGCCATAAAGCGCGTGCTGCACGTCGAGATGAACGCTCGACGTGTCCGATTGTTCGAGCAGCAGCACGCCGCCCGCGAACATCGCGGTAAAGACTACCCCCATTGCTGCACCGGGTTCGATCCGGCCCACGCGTCGGATCACCTCGATCAGCACCACCGTGACCAGCGACGCCACGCCTGCGCCCAGCATCATCGGCCAAGCCGAGACCGCGCCGGTGACGAGAAAGGCCAGCACGATGCCGGGCAGCACCACATGGCTGATCGCGTCGCCAATGAGCGCCTGCCGCCGCAGCAGCAGGAAATTGCCCGGCAACGCGCAGGCGATGGCCGCGAAGGTTCCGATCAGCAGCGGCGGCAGCGACAGCGAGACGAATTCCATCCCCATCATGTGGCCGCCTCCGGTTTCAACGACCGGTCCAGTTCGGCGATCTGGTCATGGGTCAGCAAGGTTTCCAGAGGTGTCAGCCCGTCATAGCGGGCGGCGGCCGCCTCGTGGCGCGGATCGGCGCGCAGAAGTTGCCAGCGGCGCTCGTCCAGAAGGGCGCGGGCGGCCTGGGACCGGCCCGCCTCGGTGGCCACGCCGT
>JAUIBJ010000302.1 GCA_030428025.1 Alphaproteobacteria bacterium | reverse complement strand
GAGCCGCCCGACCGCTCCGACGACCTCTCAGCGCTGATCGAGGCGGCGCAGAACGCGCCCGACGCGTCCACGGCCCGGCAGATTTCCAACCGAATGTGGGAGATCTGGGCCGATGCGCCGGACGCTCGCGCGCAGGAGTTGCTGGATACCGCCATGGCCCGGCGCGAGATGTTCGATTTCGAAGGCGCGCTTGCCGCGGCGGACGCGCTTGTGGCCTATTGCCCGGATTACGCCGAGGGCTACAACCAGCGCGCCTTCGTCAATTTCCTGCGCGAGGAGTACGAGGTCGCGCTGCCCGATCTGGAGCGCGCCGTCGAATTGTCGCCCCATCATGTGGCGGCGATGACCGGGCAGGCGCTGACCTTGGCGGCGCTCAAGCGCAACGGCGAGGCAGCACTCGCCCTTCGCGCAGCGCTGAAGCTGAACCCCTGGCTCTCCGAGCGGCGCCTGCTGCCGGCGCTGGAGGCCACGGAAGACGAGATCTGAGGGGGCGTTCCCCGTTTACATGGCCACCGAAGCGGATATTGTTCGCGCCACGGGCCCGCGTGGTGGAATGGTAGACACAGGGGACTTAAAATCCCCAGGCCGAGAGGCCGTGCCGGTTCGAGTCCGGCCGCGGGTACCAAGGGGATTTCTTGAAACCGGCCGGTCCCAGAGCCACCTTCAGACAGGTATGCATCTTGAGGGAGGCCGCGCGCCATGACCTATCGTTTCGTCCTGCGGCTCTTGCTGATCACGCTGGCCGCGATGGTTGTTGTTGCCACCTACCAGATCATGCCGGCCCTGCGCATGGCCTATCTGGAACCGCAGGCGGAACCCAGGGTGGTTGCGGCGCGCGGCGAACTGGCCTCCGAGGAAAAGGCCACGATCGAACTGTTTCAGGCCACCCGCGACAGCGTCGTCTTCATCTCGACCGCCGAGCGGGTGCGCGACCCCTGGTCGCGCAACGTCTATGAACAGCCGCGCGGCACCGGCTCCGGGTTTCTGTGGGACAATCGCGGCCACGTGGTGACCAATAACCATGTGATCGAGGGCGCGTCGGCCGCGACGGTACGGCTCGCCGACGGGCGCAGCTTTCCCGCCCGGCTGGTGGGCCGCGACCCCTCGCATGACCTGGCGGTGCTCCGCATCGAGACGCGCGACCTGCCGGCCCCGGTGGCGGTGGGCAGCAGCGCCGACCTGCAGGTGGGCCAGACGGTGCTGGCCATCGGCAACCCGTTCGGGCTGGACTGGACGCTCACTCGCGGCATCGTCTCGGCGCTGGATCGAGAGCTTCCCTCGCGCAGCGGCCGGCCGATCACCGGCCTCATCCAGAGCGACGCGGCGATCAATCCCGGCAATTCCGGCGGCCCGCTTCTTGACAGCGCCGGACGGCTCATAGGCGTGAACACCGCAATCTACAGCCCCTCCGGCACCAGCGCCGGGATCGGTTTCGCGGTGCCGGTGGGCACCGTAAACCGGGTGGTGCCGCAGATCATCGAGGAGGGGCATTACGCCCCGCCGGTGATCGGCATCCGCTTCGATCCGCGCGTCAACGAACTGGCCCGCCGCGAGGGAATCGAGGGGGTGATGGTGCTCGGCATCGAAGAGGGCTCGCCTGCGGCAAGGGCGGGGCTGGAGCCGGCGACGTTTACCGGCGACGGTCGGCTGGCGGCTGGCGACATCGTTGTCGGGCTCGATGGCGAGGAGATCGGCGGGATCGACGATTTTCTGGCGGCGCTCGATTCGCGCCGGCCTGGCGACCAGGTGACCCTGACGCTCCGGCGCGCGGGTGAGATCCGCGAAGTGGGCCTGGAACTGGCCGAAGGGGGCTGAGTGGCCCGGCCCCCGGTCAGCCCGCAACGAGGTCGTAATGCTTTATGGTGCGGGCGGCGACCAGGTCGGCCTCCTCCGGCAGAATATGGGCGTTCGTGTAGTCCTCGCCGGCGAAGGCCTTGAGCGCGTCGAGGTCGCGCCACATCATCACCATGCAGAACTCGTTCGGGCTGTCGGGGCGCGGGGCGCCCGGGTAGACGTCGATCAGCCCCTCGGTGCGGCGCATGAGCGGGATGGCGGTGTCGTGGAAGAACGCGCCGAACTCCGCCGCCTTGCCCGGATGAGTGGTGACCTGAAAGATGCGCATGATCATGGGGCTGTCCTCCGATGGTGACGGGGCAGTCTAGCACAGCCGGGGCCGGCGGGCGAACGACGTGCGGGGCCTCGCGATGCAATCACCTGGATTCGGGACACAAAGGGCCAGACCGGCCCCGGAAAGTGCCTGGCGGGCTCATGCAGTATCTTGAATATTTTCCGTTTTTCCGGCCTATGATGCGTCTGACCTGGTTTTGGGTCCGGGGGATAAGTTGTTTCAGTATCCAGATTTCAACCAAAGGAAGACTTTGGCGGAGGCGACGGTTGAGCAGGCCGCCGTGAGCCAGATCCGTCACCGGGTGAGGCGGACCGTGCCCAAGCGCGTTGACTGTCTGTGCCACGGGGCACGTCGGCGATGACGAACAGCCGACAGGACGCCGTTCGCTTTTCGGGCCTGTCGCGAAATATCGCCATCCTCGGCCTCGTGTTCGCGGTCGCATTGGCCGTTCTGCTTTGGCGGCTGAAGCGGCTGATCGACAGCGGAGGGGGGCCTTTCGCGCAGGGCGATTGGCTGATCAATCTGGAAAGCGGGGTCGTTCGGCGCGGGATCCTGGGCGATCTGTTTCTGCGGGTCTCCGATGCGACAGGTATTGGCCTTCTCCAACTCGTGGGGACGGTTCAGGCCGTGCTGATCGTGAGCGTCGTCTGCTCGATCTTCTACGCAGCACTGTTGGCGCGGCTGCCGGACCGGCTGTTGCTGATCCTGGTCTCGCCCTTGCTGGTGACGTTCTGGGTGATCGACACGGTCGGAGCGTTCCGCAAGGAGCTTCTTGGCTTTCTCGCCTTCCTCCCGCTGCTTTTGCCGCGCGGTACGGGAGCGGCGTGGCTGGTGCCGGGTCTGTTCGCAGTGGCGGTGGCCGGGCACGAGGGTAACGCCTTCTTCGCGCCGGCGCTGTGCGTGGCGGTGATGGCCCGGTTTCCCAAACAGGGCGAGGCGTGGCGGCGGCTGGCGCTGAACGCGTCGATACTGGCAGTCGCGGCGGTCGGATTCGCTTTCGCCATCATGGTCCGGACCGTGCCGGATACCACGGCGATGTGCGCGGCGCTGACGGTCCGCGGATTGCCGCCGGAGATCTGCGCCGGAGCGATCGACTGGATGGACGACCCGCCGGGCGCGGCGCGCGCGTCATTTCACAACCTCCTGACACGCTACAGTCAATCCGGCGCGGTTCTGGCCTTTGCCGCCTTGCTGGCGCCGGTTTTCATCGCTTTTCGCCATGCGCCTCGGTCAGCGATCTGGCTGGCGAGCGGGGCGGTGGTGTTCGCGGGGTTCCTGCCGCTTTACGTCTTCGCGGTGGACTGGGGCCGTTGGATGTCGATGTTGATGTTCAGTGTGGCCTTCATCACGATGATCCTGGCCATACAAACCGAAGCCGGCTGGCTTCGCCGGCCGGTTCCGCCCGCGCTTTTCCTGCCGGTGCTGGTACTGGCAGGAAGTCTCGGCGTGTACCACTACGGCGGGCTGCCCGTCCCGGGCTTCGTTCCGGTGCTCGCCGATATCGCGGCTCGGAAGCTTTTTGGGGTCGGTCTGCTGCCGTGACGGTGCCGGCTTGGCCCGGACGTCAACCTGCGTCACATCGTTTGGGAGAATGTGGCGCAACATACGAGCGTTGCGCGCGCCCCGCACTTGTCTTGGGCCTCAGGTACAGGGCGGACGCTTTGAACTGGCCTCGGTCCGCCGCATTGTCTGACTTTCCACAATGAGCACAGACCACTGGCGAGCCGGTTGCAATGGCAATCACGGCCCGAGTGCCTTTCCTTCCATACGTGCCAATCTGTGCCCGCCGGGGCGGCGCGCGGCGCCGTCTCAGGTGCGGGTGCCGGAGAAGCGGGCGGCCCAGTCTTCCCGCTTATCGTCGGTGATCTTGGCGAAGAGCACCTCCGGCACGGCAAAGGCGTGGCCTTCGGGCAGGACGGCAAGCGCCGCCGAAAGGTCGTCGGGCCACCCGGTGTCGAGCGTGTTCATCGCCGACAGCATCCGCGCCGCGGCATCGGGGATGAAGGGCGCCGAAAGCACCGCGTAGACGCGGATGAGGTTGAGGGCCAGGCGGATCTGCATTGCCGCCGTCTCCGGCGCCTCCTTGAAGGTGGCCCAGGGGGCGGCCTCTTGCAAATACTCGTTGCCCGCCACCCAGATCGCGCGCAGCGCGGTGGCGGCCTTGCGCACCTCGATCGCCTCCATATGCGCCTCATAGGCACGGGTCTTCGCGGCCAACTCCTCTATCAGCACGTTTTCGCGGTCGCCCAATTCGCCGCCCGTTGGCACCTCCTCGCCGAATTTCGACCGACAGAACTTGGTGACGCGGGAGACGAAGTTGCCCAGAACATCGGCGAGATCCTTGTTCACCGAGGCCTGGAAATTCTCCCAGGTGAACTCCGCATCCGAACTTTCGGGGGCATGGCTGAGCAGCCACCAGCGCCAGTAATCCGCCGGCAGGATGTCGAGCGCCTGGTCCATGAAGACGCCGCGGCCCTGGGAGGTGGAGAATTGACCGCCGTCATAGTTGAGGTAGTTGAAGGACTTGATGTAGTCGACCAGCTTCCACGGCTCGCCCGAGCCGAGGATGGTGGCCGGGAAGGAAAGCGTGTGGAAGGGGACGTTGTCCTTGCCCATGAACTGGGTGTAGCGCACATCGTCGGCGCCCTTGTCGGTGCGCCACCAGCGTTCCCAGTCGGCCTCCGGCCGCCCGCCCGCCTCGGCCCATTCGCCCGCGCAGGCGATGTATTCGATGGGCGCGTCGAACCAGACATAGAAGACCTTGCCCTCCATGCCCGGCCAGTCCTTGTCGCCGCGCTTGACGGGAATGCCCCAGTCCAGATCGCGGGTGATGCCGCGATCCTGCAGACCGTCGCCGTCGTTGAGCCATTTCTTCGCGATCGAGGTGGTCAGGATCGGCCAGTCGGTCTTGCTGTCGATCCAGGCATTGAGCCGGTCGCGCATCAGGCTCTGGCGCAGGTAGAGATGCTTGGTCTCGCGCACCTCCAGGTCGGTCGAGCCGGAAATCGCGCTGCGGGGGTCGATCAGGTCGGTCGGGTCAAGCTGCTTTGTGCAGTTCTCGCACTGGTCGCCGCGGGCCTTGTCGTAGCCGCAATTGGGGCAGGTG
>JAUIBJ010000002.1 GCA_030428025.1 Alphaproteobacteria bacterium | reverse complement strand
GAAGGACTGGCGGCGCATCGCCACCCGCTACGACAGATGCCCGAAGGTCTTCCTGTCCGCCATCGCGCTCGCCGCCGCCGTCATCTTCTGGCTTTGACCCTCAATGAGTCTGGACCCTAGGAGGCGGTCGAAGTCCTTAACATGATGCCATAGCTCGTCGTTCTCCACGAGCCGCCATAGATTTGGATACGCTTCTTTCGTCATCTAGCTCTCAGGCACGGGAATGAGTTCAGCCATCGCATACGCTGCTGAGTAGCATGGCCGCATGGAAATACCGTACTGTCCACAAAGGCTTCGCTGCAAGTCGAACGCTAGACTATGGCCACCCATCGCGAAACCATCCTCACCGCGCTGCACGCTCGCCTGTCGGCGCTGCCCGCTACCGTCCTACGCGGTGAGGTGCTGCCCGAGCGCGTCCCGGCCGAGGGGCTGCTGATCCTGCGCGACGGCGAGCCGGGCGAGCCCGAGGTGACACTGTCGCCGCCGGCCTACCACTACCAGCATCGGGCCGAGATCGAGGCGGTGGTGCAGGGCGCAACCCGAGACGTCGCATTCGACACGCTGACCGCCAGCGTCGGCATGGCGCTCGCCGCCGACCGCACGCTGGGCGGGCTCTGCGATTGGGTCGAGGCGGAAGCGCCGCGGCCGGTCGATCTGCCGGTCGAGGGCGCTGCGAGCCTAAAGGCCTCCGTGATCCCGGTGGTGCTGCACTATTCCACGGCCGACCCGCTGGCCTGACCCAACCGACCATAGGAGAATACCATGGCACGAGCCCAGGGGGCGCGGGCGCAGATGGCGCTTGCGTTCGAGACCGTCTATGGCACGCCGCCCGTGGGCGGCTTCACGAAGATGCCCTTCGCCAGCACCACGCTCGGCGCAGAGCAGCCGCTGCTGAACTCCGAATTGCTGGGCTACGGCCGCGATCCGCTGGCGCCAATCAAGGATGCGGTGACCGCGGACGGCGATGTTGTTGTGCCGCTCGACGCCGAGGCTTTCGGCTTCTGGCTGAAAGCCGCGTTCGGACCGCCGTCAACGACCGGCACGGCTCCGGGACCCTTCACGCACGAGTTCCAGTCCGGCGCGTGGGTCTTGCCGAGCCTCTCCATTGAGACCGGCATGCCGGAAGTTCCCCGCTACGCGATGTATTCGGGCTGCGTGCTCGACCAGCTGAGCTGGCAAATGCAGCGCTCTGGTCTGCTCACGGCCACCGCGCGGCTGGTGGCGCAGGGCGAGACGGTGGGCACCACGACCAGCGCTGGTACCCCAGCTGCGCTGGAACTGAAGCGGTTCGGCCATTTCAACAGCTCGATCACGCGCAACGGCACGGCGCTCGGCAACGTCGTCTCGGCCGATATCACCTATGCCAACAATCTCGACCGGATCGAGACGATCCGCAGCGACGGGCGCATCGACGGCGCGGACCCGTCCATCGCGGCGCTTACCGGCTCCATCGAGGTGCGCTTCGCCGACAGCACGCTGGTGACGCAGGCGATCAACGGTGAGGCCTGCGAAATGGAATTTGCCTACGTCCTGCCCTCGGGCGAGAGCTTCATTTTCACCGTGCACGCCGTCTACCTGCCGCGACCGCGCATCGAGATCTCCGGACCACAGGGCGTGCAGGCGACCTTCGACTGGCAGGCCGCGCGCGACGGCGTCGTCGGCCGGATGTGCACCGCAACCCTGATCAACGACATCGAGGTGTACTGAGGATGCTCTCGCTCGATCTGACCAACGCGCCACGCTGGCATGACCTCGCGCCCGGTGTCCGCGTGCAACTCCGCCCACTGACCACCGCGCTGATGGTGGCGACGCGCAGCGATGCCGCCGTCGAAGCGGTGCCCGAGGACGCATCGGATGAGGAACGCGCCGTCGCCTTTGCCAAGGCGTTGGCGCGGCGGGCGGTGCTCGCCTGGGAGGGTATCGGCGATGCCGAGGGCAACGCGATCGATCCCAGCCCGGAGGCCATCAACGCGCTGCTCGATGTCTGGCCGATCTTCGAGGCGTTCCAACTGACCTACGTCTCGAAGGGTTTGCTGCTGGAACAGGAAAAAAACGTCTCCGCGCTCTCGCCGAATGGTCCTTCGGCGGGGGCGAGCGGTACTGTGACGCCTGCGAGCAAGCGTGCGAGGACTGCCCAGGCCGCGCGAACCGGCCGCTGACCCATGAGGGCTGGCTGGTCTGGGATCTGGTCGGGCGTCTCGGCGGACAACTCCGCGTTTTGCCCGGCGCTGTCGTCGGCTGGGATCTGAGTGCAGCGCTTGCGCTTGGCGATGCCCTTGGCGTGCCGCCCACCGCCGCGGCCGAACTGCTCCCCGTCATCGAAGCGGTGATGGTGGCGAAACTCAACGAACAGATGGAACGCCCCGATGGCTGAAAAACGCGTCAGCGTCCGCCTCGCCGCGGTCGGCGGGCGGCAGGTGCGCGCCGAACTGGAAGGGGTGGGCGAGGCCGGAGCGCGCGGTTTCGGACGGCTCAGCCGCGAGATGGAAGCGGCGAACGCCCGGCTCGCCGGCTTCGCGCGCCGGGTGCGGGTTGCGGCAGCGGCAGCGGTCGCTGCCGCCACGGCCGCGGGCGTCGCCATGGTCCGCTCCGGCCTGCAGACGATCGACGCGCAGGCAAAGCTTGCGCAATCGCTCGGGACCACCGTGGCCTCGATCCAGACGCTGGAGCGTGCGGGCGAACTGGCGGGCGTCTCCATGTCCGGCATCGAGCAGGCCACCAAGGATCTCACGCGGCGGCTCAGCCAGGCTGCCGCAGGTGGCGGCCCCGCGGCGCAGGCTCTGGAGCGGCTGGGGCTCTCGGCCTCCGACCTGCTTGCCCTGCCGCTCGACGAGCGCGTCGGCGCGATCAACGCCGCAATCGAGGAGTTCGTGCCGGTTGCCGAACGTGCGGCGGTCGCGGGACAGCTCTTTGGCGAGGAAGGCTCGATCGCCATGAGCCGGATCGACACCGCGACGCTCCGCCAGGCGACCGAGGATGTCCGCGCCTTCGGGGTCGTGGTCTCGGACCAGGACGCGGACCAGATCGAGCGGACGAACGACGCGATCTCGCGGCTCGGTCTCATCTGGCGCGGGCTCTCGAACCAGTTGGCGGTGGCCGCGGCGCCGGCATTGGAAGCCGTCGCGGATGCCATGGCGGCGGTCGCCAGCCGCACCGGCCCTCTGGGCATCGCAATCCGCGGGCTCTTCGACAACATCGCTCGGCTGACGACCTATGCCGCCACCTTCGCCATATTCCTGGCTGGCCGGTGGGTCGCTGGTCTCGCCGCTGCTGCACTCTCGGTGCGCGGCCTTGCCACCGCGCTGGTCGTCCTGCGAGGGGCGGTGATCCGGACAGGGATCGGCGCGCTCATCGTCGGCGCGGGAGAACTCATCTACCAGTTCACGCGCCTTGTCTCCGGCGCGGGCGGGTTCGGCAACGCGATGGCGCTCCTTGGCGATCTCGCCAGCGAGGTCTGGGACCGGATCGGCATGGGCGCTGCGAGCGCCGGCGCCTCGGCCATGGCGGCCTTCGCCGACATCCAGGCCTCGGCAGCATCTGCCATGCAGGGCGCGCTCGAGGCCGTGGTCGGATTCGCGAATGCCGCAGTGAACAGCTTCGAAGGTGCCTTCGAGGCGATCAGGGCCGTCTGGGGTCTGCTCCCCGCCGCCATCGGGGATCTAGTATTCCAGGCCGCGAACAGCCTGATCGAGGGGGTCGAGGCGATGCTGAACGGCGTCGTCACCCGCATCAATGGCTTCATCGAGGGCGTGAATGCCGGGCTGGAAGCGCTCGGCGTCGAGCGCCGGATCGGGGTCATCGCCGAGCTGGATCTCGGCCGCCTCGAGAACCGTTTCGCCGGGGCCGCCACCGAGGCCGCCACGGCGGCGCGCGATGCCTTCGCCTCGGCCTTCGCCGACAACCCGCTCGCCGTGCCCGATCTCGGACTGACGGCGGCCGCCACCGACGCCGCGGCCTCGGCGGAGGTATGGCGTCAGACCGCCGCCACACTGGCCGACGGCGCGCTCCAACCGCTTGCGGCGCTCGATGCCCTTCGCGCCGCGGTCAGCAGCACGGGCACGGAGGCAGAGACGGCACTCGATGGCGCGACGATCGCTGCCGAGCGCTTCGATGCCGCGCTTTCCGGTGAGGACGGGGCGGGACCGGCCGCTGCGCTCGACGAGACGGCCGAGGCCGCGGGGCACGCGGGCGGCGCCATGCAGTCGGCAGCCGATGTCGCGCGCCAGTCCTGGGACGTAGCCCGCGCCGCCGTGGAACGCACGCAGGAAATCGCGAAGGGACTGGCAGAAGACATCACCGGCCCGATCAAGGAGGCGCTGAAGTCGGGCGAGCTCAGCTGGCAAACCTTCGCGGGCGCCGTGGCGGGGATCGCGCGCAATCTCGCGAACAGGCTCATCGACCAGGCCTTCAAGCCGATCGAGGACGCGCTCTTCCGCGCCTTCTCCGGTGCTGGCACCGGCGGCGGCGGGGGTCTTTTCGGCTGGATCGGCAGCGCCATCGGCGGGCTCTTCGGGATCGGTGGCTTTGCCAGGGGCGGGGCTTTCGTGCAGGCGGGCGAGATCACGGCCTTCGCCCGGGGCGGCGTGGTCAACCGGCCGACGGTCTTTCCGTTCGCAAGTGGGGTCGGGCTCATGGGCGAGGCTGGACCTGAGGCGATCCTGCCCCTGCGCCGCGGTCCGGGTGGTCGGCTCGGCGTCGAGATGACCGGCGGTGGTCCGGCGCCCCAACAAGCGACCCGCATCGTCAACGTGCTCGACCCCGCCATCGTCGGGGACTATCTCGCGACGCCCGCGGGCGAGCGGCTCATCGTAAACGTGATCCGCCGCAACCGGGGAGGTCTCGATGCCTGACCCCGAACGCGGGGTGCGAGCGTGGCCCTTCCCGGCACAGACGCCAGTCACGGAAGTGCTCGAGTGGTTGACCGACGTCCTGGTGACCGAGGCCGCCGAACAGCGGATCGCGCTCCGCACGACACCTCGGTCCACGCTGACGCTGTCGCATCTTCTCGATGCCGCGGGGCTCGCGGAGGCGGCCGAACTCGGCCGGGCCGGACCGCTCGACGACTGGATCCTGCCGGTCTGGCATCTGGCACGCCATGCGACGGCACCGATCGACGCGGCCGACCTGACGATCTTCGTCGACACGACCGACGGCGCTTTCGACGGGGCGGGGCAGGCGATTGCCGCCGCTGATAGCGGCAGGGCTCATCTGGTCGAGATCGCCGCCGTGCTGCCCGATCGGCTGAAGCTAGCTGCTGCCGCTGGGGTCAGTCTCGTGCACGCTATCGTGGCCCCGGTCGGAACCGCTTTCCTCGCGCGGCCGGTCGAGATCGACCGCCGCCGTCAGAGCCTCGGGACGGTCACAGCGAGCTTCACGCTCCGGCTCAGCGACGGCGGCGCTGCAGCCAGCCCCTATCCCCAGCACCAGGGGCTCGACGTGCTGACCGATCCTGCCGTGCTGCGTCAGCCTTTGGCAGAGACGCTCGGTCAGACCGTGGAAGCCATCGACAACGGCTTCGGGCCCGTTGTGCTTGAGCCGGTCCTCACCCATGTCCAGCGCCGCTCGACGATCACGCTGATCGACCGCGGGTCCACGCGTCTGACCCGGCGCCGCTGGCTGCTCTCCCTGCGCGGTCGCCAGCGCGCCTTCTGGCTGCCGACCTGGGGCCGGGAACTGGTTTTGCAGGCCGCCGCCACCTCCGGCGCGACCTCGATCGTCGTCGCGCCGCTCGCCGACCCCTCGGTCTGGATCGGCCGACACCTGATGATCGACCACCCGACCGGCCCGGTCTTCCGCGAGATCACCGCCGCGGCCTGGGACGCGCTCGGGATCCGGCTCTCCATCGCCGCGCCCGGCAAGAGCATCGCCCTCGGCACGCCCGTGCATCTGCTGGTGAAGGTCCGCTCGGATGCCGACCGGATCGAACTCACGCACGGACCGAACCGGACCGAACTGGCCTTGCCGCTGATCGAGACTCACTCATGACCTACGATCTCGCCGAGACCTCGACCGCCGAGGGGCGGCCGTATTTCCTCTACCTCTTCGCGGAAGGGGCGGCCGTCTGGCGCTTCACGAGCCGCGCGAGCGCCTGGACCTCGCCCGCGGGCACCATCGGCGAGGAGATCGAGGATCTGGTCTGGGAGCCCTCGGCAGTGAGCCACGGCTCCGTTGTCCAGAGCAGCGACCCGCGCCGGGTGGACCTGTCGGTGACCTTCCCGCTCTCCGATCCCTTCGCGCGCCGCTATCTCGGCCCCCGCGGCCGGTCGGTGACGACGCTCACCATCTTCCGCGGTCACGAACCGGTCCCGGACGAGGTGGTCGCGCACTGGAAGGGCCGCATCGTTTCGGCGCGCGTCGAGGGACGGCGGATCACGCTGCGCGCGGAATCGCTCTTCACCTCGATGCGGCGCGAAGGCGTGCGGGCGAAGTACCAGCGCCTCTGCCGCCACGCGCTCTATTCCCGCGGCTGCCGCCTCGACATCGAGACCTTCTTCGTGGGCGGAACCGCGACCGCGCGATCCGGCCTCGAGATCACCGTGGCCGAGGCCGCGCTTCTGCCGGACGGCTGGTTCCGCGGCGGCGTCCTGCGCCACGCGGGGCTTCTCGGCTTCATCACCGGCCATGTCGGAGACAGGCTGACGCTCGCGGGGCGCATGCCGGAGCTGGAGACAGCGATCGACGATCCAGAGACGGTCGCCGTCATCGACATGGCGCCCGGCTGCGATCTCCGCCGCGACACCTGCGCCGCCAAGTTCGGCAACCTTCTGAACTTCGGCGGCTTCCCCGACATCCCCGGCCGCAATCCCTTCGGCGGCACCAGCATCGTCTGATCCTCCCGAACATCCCGAGCCCCGCCCATGGTCTGGAACTTCGTCGTCCAGATCGTCGCCAGCCTCGTGCTGACGGCGATCTCCTATGCGCTCTCGCCGAAGCCGAAGACCGAGGTCCCGAAGGCGGCCGGCCTCGACGATTTCGACCTTCCGACAGCCGAGGAAGGCCGACCGATCCCGGTCGTCTTCGGCACCGTGCTGCTGCGCGGCCCGAACGTCGTCTGGGCCGGCGATCTCAAGGTCGACCCGATCCGCAAGAAGGGGGGCAAGAAGTGAGCAAGACCCTCATCGTCCGCGCCGAGGACATCCGCGCGGCTCGGCTCTGCTTTCAGGGGGCGCGTCCCTGGTTCCGCCGCCACGGGCTCGACTGGCAGGCTTTCCTCGCCGAAGGACTGCCCGCCGAGGTGCTGGCCGCCACCGGCGACGCGCTGGCGCTGCGCGTGATCGCCGAGGCGGAGAAGCGAATCGCGCGGACCGGGATCGAGGCCTGACATGGGCGGCCGCTCCAAGTCCCAGACGGTCGGCTACAAGTATTCCCTCGGGGCGCATCTCGCGCTCTGCCACGGGCCCGTCGATGCCATCCGTGAGATCCGGGTCGACGACCGGACGGCCTGGTCGATTGGCACCGGCCAGAGCAGTGCCGCCGGCACCGGCGTCGGCGCGCTCGCAAGCTACGGAACCGTCGCGGGCATGTCCGCCACCGCCGCGGCCGTCGGCGACAGCGTGGCCGAGGTGACCTTTCCGGGCACGCTCGCCGGGATCCGCCTTGGGGCAAGCTACGACCTGAAGCTCGGTACCGACAACACGACCCGCACGGTCACGGTGCAGGCCGTGAGCTACGATGGCGGGACCGGCACCACGACCTGGCTCGTCGAGCCCGCCGCCACCGCCTTCACTGCGCAGTCCGTCACGGTCTCCGATGCCGCGAGCCTGCCGAGCCTCAGCGGCGGCGCTGCGGGCGGGCGCATCCGGATCAACAAGCCAAACCTATTCGGCGGCGAGAGCCGCGAGGGCGGCATCGTCGGCGACATCGATGTCCTGATGGGCGAGACCACGCAGGGCCAGAACGACTACCTCGCCGCGCAGGCGGGTTCGAACGTACCCGGCTATCGCGGCATCTGCTCGCTCGTCCTCCGGCAGGTCTATCTAGGCCTCAATCCCTATCTGAAGCCATGGGCGGTGCGGCTCACTCGGATCCTGCGCGCCGAGGACGGCAATCCGCAGTGGTATCCCGAGAAGGCGCAGATCGTGCCCGAGGTCCGGATCGGGGATGCCGCGATCTACGTTGCCATGGACACCTCGGGCTCCATGTCCGGAAGCCGCATGGCGGCGCAGCGGACGGCCGTCTCGCGGCTCATCGCCGAGATCGGGGCGAATGCCCTTGAGCCCAACGACATCCAGATCGTCACTTGGAACTCGACCGTCTCCGGCACCATCCTCCGGCGCAACGCCGATGCCGCGGCTTACGCTGAACTCAAGGACTGGGTCGACGCGCTGCCGACCACCGTGAGCGGGGGGACGGATTTCGGGGCGGCGGTGAGCCAGGCCGGCGCCTTCTTCAATGGGGCGGGCGGCAAGCGGCGGATCCTGATCTTTGTGACCGACGGCGAGCCGAGCCCCACCTCGAGCCTCGAGAGCGCCAAGGCGACGCTCGCAGGCCTCTCGGAGGTCGACGTCTTCGCCTTCAACATCGCGCTGTCGGACACGAGCGCCACGGGCCAGATTGACAACACGCCCGTCGATGGCGTGCCGGTCGTCCCCGCGGGCGATCCCGACGTGCTCATCGCCTCGCTCCGCGCGGCCTTCGGCGAGGGCCCGGACATGAACCCGGCCCATATCATCCGGGAGTGCCTGACGAACCGCGACTGGGGCCTCGGCCACGGCTTCACCGACATCGGCCCGAGCTTCGCCACCGCCGCCGATGCGCTCTTTGCCGAGGGCTTCGGGCTCTCGCTCCTCTGGCAGCAGGAATCGACGATCGAGGACTTCATCGCCGACGTCCTGAAGCACATCGACGCCTATCTCTATGTCGACCGCCGCTCGGGCCGCTGGGAGCTGAAACTCATCCGCGCCGACTACGATCTCGAGACGCTGCCGATCTTCGACGAGACGACTGTCGTCGACTGGGGCGAGATCGGCCGCCGCGAGGCCGCCGATCTCGTGAACTCGGTCACCGTGAAGTTCTCGGACGCCCGCACCGATCAGACCGGATCGGTCAGCGTCACCGACACTGCGCTGGTCCAGGACCTCGGGCAGGTCGTGAGTGCAACGGTCGATTACCCGGGGATCCGCTACGAGTCGCTCGCGGTGCGCGTGGCCGAACGCGATCTGCGCGCGCTCTCGTCGCCGATCCTGTCAGGCGAGATCACCGTCACTCGAGTGGGCGCCGATCTCGATCCGGGCGACGTGATCCGGCTCGTGAGCCCGCGCCGCGGGCTTGAGGGCGTCGTGGTTCGCATCGTCGAGATCGATCACGGCGACGGACGCGCGAATGGCGTGCGGCTTCGCATCGCCGAGGACGTCTTCGGACTTGGCGACACCGCCCTCGTCGGCGGCGAGAGCGGTGATCCGGGGCGGCTCATCCTGCCGCCAAAGCCGCTCGCACGCCGCTGGGTGGCGGAAGCCCCGTACTGGCTCCTCGTCCAGGAACTCGGTCACGCGCAGGCCGACGCACTGCTCGACGAGGATCCTGACGCAGGCGCGCTGGTCGCCGCCGGCGAGCGTCCCTCGGCCGATGCGCTCTCGGCGCAGGTCTGGACCGATAGCGGCGCCGGCTACGCGCTCGAAGCGGGCGTCGAGTTCGTGCCGACAGCGCTCCTTACGGCGGATGTGACCGACGATCCGGCCGAGCGGGTGCTGCAGGTCGGAAGCTGGACGGGCCTCACGGACTTCACCATCGGAACGCTCGCCGCGATCGGCGACGAACTCGTCCGGATTGACGGCGTCAGTACCACGACCCTGACGGTCGGTCGGGGCTGTCTCGACACCGTGCCGCAGGTCCATCCTGCGGGCACGCCGGTGATCTGCTGGCAGCTCCTCGCGAACGCGAGCGAGGCGCGCTTCGCGGCCGGCGAGACCGTCGCCGTCCGGATGCTGCCCGAGACGGGATTCGGGACGCTGCCGCTCTCTCAGGCGCCTGAGGACCAGGTCACGCTCGTCTCTCGTGCCATCCGGCCCCTGCCGCCGGGCGATCTCCGCGGCAATGGTGTTTCGGCCGTGAACCCGAACGTCCTGAACCTCGGGCCCGTACTGCTGACTTGGGCGCATCGCGACCGGCTCACCCAGACCAGCAGCGTGTTCGATGCCTATGACGCGGGCGACATCGGACCCGAGCCGGGTGTGACCTACGCGCTCGAGATCCGCTGGGTCGATCCGGACACCGATGCGGTGGTCGAACCGCCGGCGGCGGTAATCGATGTCGGCAGCGCCACCAGCTTCACGCTGACCAAGGAGGACGTGCCGATCCTCTCGGCGCCGACGGGGACGAAGCATTTCGAGGTGCAGGTGCAGGCACGACGTGTCGCCGGCAGCGCGACCTATGAGGCCTGGCAAGCGCGAGGGGTCCGGCTCTTCATGCCCGACGGCATCAAGGTCGCCGAGGCCAGCCTCTGGACCGAGTTCGGTGCAGAGGCCCGGCTGACAGTGCCCGAGACCGTCGTCTTCCTCGGCCTTGGCGGTGCGGTCCAGCTCACAGCGACCGACGCCGCGCTCTGGATCGGCTTCGGGGCCGATGCCCGGCTGAGCGTGGCGCGGGCCGATCTTTTCCATGAGCGGGGCGGGGGCGCGCGCCTCACCGCCGCCGACAGCGCACTCTACATCGAGGTGATCCAATGAGCTACATCCTCCATCTCGGCCACCAGGAGATCGAGCTCTCCGGCGTTGCTGGCCGGATCAGTACTGATGCTGCTGGGTTCGATGCCGCCTATGACGTCAACGCCGTCAAGATCAGTGCGAACAACGGATCGTCCGTGCCGTTCTCGGCAACATGGGCCGAGCCCACCGGTGACGTCTGGATCGGCTTCCGCTACCGCGCGCCGTCGATCAACGCCCATGCCATCGCGCAGGACGGCATCTTCCTCGAGTTCTACGATGCGGTGAACCGGCAGGTCGGGCTTGTCCGGACCGAACGGGACGACGAGAAGTATCGCGCGATGGCCGTCGGCGACACCAACGTTGACGGGGCTTCGTCCTTCGTCGCCGCGACGAACCAGGCCTACTGGATCGACGTGAAGATCGCCGTCGGCGCCGACATCACCATCGAGTTCCATGTCGACGGCGTGCTCCAGAGCAGCGCCACCGCGACCAATACCGGCGGAAAGGGCCGGCCCGTCCGCTGTGTCTGGCGCAATCTCCACCTCTTCGATTTCTACAACCCGGCCACATGGTACTACGCCCACATCGCCGTGCTCGATGGGGTCTCGACCATCGGCCGGCGCTTCGTGCGACGCACTCCGGATCTGGTCGGAACCTACGACGCCTTCTCGGGCGGCATCGACGCGATCAAGGACGGCGACATCGCCACGCGGGCCGCGAGCGACATCGCGGGTCAGCGGCTCTCCTTCTCGCTGGCGGGGCCGACCGGCCCGGCCGGGGCCACGGCCATCGCGGGCGTGCACGTCAAGCAGGTCGCCCAGCTCGGCACCGCCGGCCCGACCGGGATCGCGGGTTTCCTGCGCATGGGCGGCGTTGACTATGACGCGACGCCCGGCACGCCCTCGGCGGACCTGCCGTCGCCGGTCTATTCGACCTGGGATCTGAACCCGGCCGACAGCAGCCCCTGGACGGCGGCGACGCTGCCGGCGGAAGCGGGGATCGTCTCGTCATGATCTTGCCCCGCACGGAAAAGGGCGAGGTCAGGATGTCGGAAGCCGAGTTCAGCGCACTCCTGTCCGAAGCCGCAGAGGCGGGGGCAAGGCGTGCGCTCGCCGATGCCGGGATCGACGGCAAGGACGCTGCCCTCGACATCCGCGATCTCCGCTCGCTCCTCGACTGCATCCGTTTCGTCCGCCGCGCCGCGGTGCAGACCGCCGTCCATCTCATCACCACCGGCATCATGCTCGCGCTCCTCGCCGGCATCGCGCTGAAGCTGAAGATCTTCGGCGGCAGTCCATAGCTGCTGCCGATCCTCATTCATCAACCTGCCATGACCCGCCCTCGAGGCGGGATTTTCCTTTCTGGAGGATCCCCATGACCACGACCTTCTTCGACCATTGGCGCGACGTCCCCGAGCGCGCCTGGCGTTGGCCGAACTTCAGCCCGGCCGAGATCGCCTGCCGGGGCACCGGCAAGCTGCTGATCAACGAGCCCGCGCTCGACAAGCTGCAGGCGCTTCGTGACCGGCTGGGCAAGCCGCTGATCGTCCGTTCGGCCTATCGCAGCCCGGAGCACAACAGCGCTGTCGGCGGTGCGACCCGATCGAAACACATGGAGGGCGCCGCCTTCGACATCGCGATGGCGAACCACGACCCGACGGCATTCGAGGCGGCAGCGCGGGAGGTCGGGTTCCTCGGTTTCGGCTTTTACCCGCGCTCGGGTTTCATGCACGTCGACCTCGGGCCCGCACGGCAGTGGGGCGAGAGGTTCCCCGTGCGGTCCGTGCCCTTTGCGGCGGAGACCCCGCCTTCGCGCGAAGTTCTGGCGGAGAGCAGAACCATGAAGGGTGGTGGCGCGGCAGGTGTGGCGACGCTGGGCGCAGCCGGCGTGGAGGTGGCGCAGCAGGTGCTGGCCGAAGCGCAGACCGCCATCCTGCCGATCGTCCCGTATCTCGACACGTTGCGCTGGGTGTTCATCGCCGTGGCGCTGGTCGGCATCGCGGTCACAATCTACGCGCGACTGGATGACTGGAAGCGGAGGCGGCGATGATCGGTGGGCTCTTGGCCAAGCTTGCCGGATCAGCATGGGCGCGCGCAGCGCATCTCTACGGCGTTACCGCCCTTGCGACCTTTCTGTTTCTGCTGGCCCTGCGCCGATCCGGCGAGCGCGCCGGTCGGCTGGCCGAACGGCTCGACGCCACGGAGAAAACCCATGAGGCACAACGACGGATGCTCGAGGCCGCGGCGCGTCGCCCCAGTTCTCGCGACGATCTGGCTGAGCGGCTGCGCGACGGTCGGTTCTGACGGGGACGGCCTCGGGGCATGTCCGCCCGTGGTCGAATATAGCCGGGAGTTCCATGATCGGGCGGCCGAGGAACTGGCCCTTTTGCCGGATGAATCGGCGGTTGTAGAGATGTTGAGCGACTACGTCGTAGTGCGGGAGCAGGCGCGGGCATGCAAGATTTGAACGCATCAGGGAGCGTGAGCGCGCGGCTCGTCTTTAACGGCGCGACTGAGATCCGGGCGTCCTTCTGCGAGATCAGCGGCGCCCATGTCTCGGAAGAGAAGGCGCTCTGGCTGCAGACCGTGGTTGCCCTCATTGCCGGAGACACCGTCGAACTGCAGGGCAACTTCCGCGCGGCGGTCGGCTACTTCGCCGCCAATCACACCACGTTCTGGGGGTGAAGGTCGGCCGGGGGTCAGCAGAGCGCTTCAACCGTCCAAACTAAGCGTCAGCGCAGTCGGTGCACAAGTCAGTCCCGCGGACTCTGTTGGTCGAGGACCGTTGTTGCCATCTAAGCCGATTTTGTCCGACTCTATCCGCGCAATAACGACTGTGATAGCTTGAACAAATCCACATCCAGACGATGGGCAAGCGATGAGAGATCGTTGGGTTTCAGTGACAGATGTCGCCGAGCATCTCGGTATCTCACGAGACACCATCTACCGCTGGATTGAAACAAAAGGACTTCCTGCGTTCCGTGTTGGCCGACACTGGAAACTCAAGTTGGAAGAGGTCGATCGGTGGGTGCGTGAGGGCGGCGCAAACGAAGCCGCAGATGTTCGGCGAGGCAGCGAGGATTAGAGTTGTACGAAGAACTTCAGCATTATTCGGACGCGCTCCGCACCTACATTACGTCCACCTACCACATCTCGAACCCCGCCTTGGTCGACCTTCGAGATGAACTGCTCGCTCGGAGCGGTGCAATTGCGCAAACACCCTACCTCGAGAGCACCGCGAGGTACGCAGCGTCGCGACGTTATGAGGAACTCGCGCTCCCCTCGGAGGTGGCTGGCCTCCTAAGATGGCTCGGCGAGCGAGGAGTGGTGTTCGATCCGCCGTACGACCACCAGGCGCATGCGCTCGAGTTCGTTCTTAACCCGCCGTTTCGTGATCTCGTCGTGACGACCGGAACCGGGTCGGGCAAGACGGAGACGTTCCTCCTCCCGATATTGGGCCGAATGGCAGAGGAGGCCATCAGCCGGCGCTCGTTCTCGAAGCGCGCAGTGCGGGCGTTACTCCTCTACCCGATGAATGCGCTGGTCAACGATCAACTCGGCCGCTTGCGTGTGCTCTTCGGCGATAACAACGTCGCACGCTGGTTCACAGACAAAGGCGGGCGCCCCATGAAGTTCGCCCGCTATACGGGGCGGACCCTCTACCCGGGTAGC
Source organism: Alphaproteobacteria bacterium (assembly GCA_030428025.1). GTDB lineage: Bacteria > Pseudomonadota > Alphaproteobacteria > Rhodobacterales > Rhodobacteraceae > Roseovarius. Next base: position 13,989 of record JAUIBJ010000002.1, on the reverse strand, counting down.
CGTAAGGAGGACACCAAGAAGCACTGGACGCGCCTGAAGGAGCCGCTCGAGTTCTTCACCAAGCTCGAAGATCGCGCAGCGTCCGATGCCGACGCGAAACGCCTGATCGGCGAGTTGCGGCGCCGTGGCAAGTGGCCGGCGAAGCCGCCAACTAGTCCTGATTGCGAGGACGGCGTGAGCGCCTGGCTGGGCAAGGGCCCTTGGAAGCGAGGTGACGAGTGGGTCCGGACCGTCGAGCGTCCAGAGGATCCAGAACTATTCCTGCGGCACGAAGCGCAAGAGAGTGTTCCTGACCTCCTTGTTACAAACTACTCGATGCTGGAGTACATGCTCCTTCGTCCGATTGAGCGGGACATCTTCAGGGTGACCGCCGAGTACTATGCGGATCACCCAGGTGAGCGGCTGATCCTCATCTTGGACGAGGCCCACCTTTACCGGGGCGCGCAGGGGACTGAGGTGGCGATGTTGATCCGCCGCTTACGCAACCGACTGGCGCTCCGTCCGGAGCAGTTGCAGGTCATCTGTACGAGCGCGTCTTTCTCGGATCCTCCAGCGGCAAAGAGGTTCGCTGCTGACCTCGCGGGTAAGCCCCCAGAAGGATTTGAGGTTCTGACAGGGACGAAGCGCGCCTCTCACCCGTCCGGCCCCGGCGACAAGCAAGTTGCGGAGACCCTTGCGGCGGTCGACCTCCACCGGGTCCACGAGGGCAATTTGGCGGCGCGTTTCGGCGCGGTGATGCCGCTCCTTCAGTTGGCAGACGACCAAGTCTCGCTTGAGTCCATGTTGGACGAGGCAAGCGCGTCGCCCGACGGAGATCCATTGTGCAGGGCTCTCCATCGCGCACTCAAGCAGTTCCCCGTCACCGGACGCCTCGTGAACCTCACGAGCGGCGCGGTCGCCGAGGAGGACCTGGAACGCGACCCTGCGGGCGTGGGTCCGGCGCAGGAGATCGGAGAACTGGCTTCACGGCTCTTTCCGGAGGTTGAGCCTGATCTCGCCCGCGTGGCCACCAACGCCCTAGTTGAACTCGCTTCCATGGCGAAGCCTGACAGCAAGCAGGCGCCACTCCTAGCCGCTCGGGCCCATGCGTTCTTTCGAGGTCTGCCGGGCTTATGGGCGTGCTCAGACCCGCAGTGCTCCCATGTCTCCGACCCTCAGCGAGAGCGTTGGGACTCGCTACCGCCGACTGGAGCGCTCTACGCTCAGCCTCGTCGAACGTGCGAGTGCGGAGCGCGGGTGTTCGAGGTCTATACGTGTCGGTCGTGTGGCTCCGCGTACTTCAAGGCCTATTCGTTCGACCCCGGCACCCCCGACTATTTGTGGGCAGAGGACGTCGGTGAAGTGGATGAAGTGGACGGGGTCGTCCAGCCAGTATTTCTCTCACTAGAGGAGCCCCCGGCGGGCTCAGGAGCGCGGTTCGAGTACCTGGACCCGGTGTCTGGCCGCGTTGGGTCTGGGAACGACGCAGCTCGTGAGATATGGCTCCCGCCTCTTGGTCAAAAGGACACAAGCCCAGGTGAGTTTCAGAACTGCCTTCGCTGCGGAGCGCACGGATCTGACATCATGGACCATGTGACGAAGGGCGACGAGCCGTTCCAGGAAATTGTTTCCTCGCAGGTCCTCGAGCAGCCCCCGCGCCAAGAGGTCGACACTCCGCTTAAGGGGCGCAAGGCACTCATCTTCTCCGACGGGCGGCAGGCAGCCTCGAGGCTCGCAGGAAAACTCCAACAATACTCGATGCGCGACGCGGTGCGACCGCTGCTCCTAGATGGGTTGAGCCGGCTTGAGCAGCGTTTCGGAAGTCCGGTGACGCTCGACCACGCCTACGCCGCCCTCCTCACCGGCTGCGCCTTGAACGGAGTCACGCTGCGCCCCGCTCAGGCGCCGCACTTCGAGGAAGATCTTGCACTATTCCGGGAGTTGTTGACCAGCGATCCGCCAACCACAGAGCAGGAAATCCGCAGCAGGTCAGCGGAACTGAACACTCACCGCACAAACAAGGCCCTGATGCTCGCGCTCTATCCGGTGCTAAAGGACCCACATACCGGGCTCAGCGCCCTCGGGTTGGCGACCATCCGCGCCTCGCTCGACCCGACAGACTTGCGAGCGTTCGAGAACTTGCCGGCGCCGCCTGAGCCCGCTCACCTGAGCGAGGAGGAGCGCCGCTGGGCGCTACTAGACCTTTGGCTGAACGACGCGGTCCTCAGCCACGCATTGTATCTCCCCACTACACCGAGCGAATGGCTCGACGCTACCACTGGGGCGAAGATACGGCGCACAAAGGCAACGTTTCCGACGTTCGTGAAGGATTTCGTCGGCACGAAGTGGTTCAATGCAAACCTCAAAGGACGCACGGGGGCGCCGTCGGAATGGGGGAAGTTCCTCTCGAAGGTGTTTGGGACCAACGAGACCGCCAATGGGTTCATTTTGAGGGCCGCAAAGGTCCGGGTAGTCTCAAAGGAGATCGAGTGGCGCCGTTGCGATACCTGCACGACAGCCCAGCCGTTCAACCCGCTCGCGGCCGATCGCTGCCGTGTCCGCCTAGGCAACAGGGTCTGCGCCGGTACGACTAGCGCGCTCGACCCCGCGGCCGACGCCGTGTTCCGGTCCCGGAAGGGGCACTTCCGCCGGCATGTGGAAAGGCTCGCGGCCGAGCCCGATTACGCGCCCCACCCATACGTCGCTGCCGAGCACTCCGCGGCGCTCAACGACAGCAGCAACAGCGGCGCGGTGGCGCGGGCGGAGTGGCACGAACTCAGGTTCCAGGATCTCGACGTCGAGGGTCCGGAGGGGCGGCGCGACGGCCCGATCGACGTTTTGTCATGCACGACGACCATGGAGGTCGGCATCGACATTGGCAGCCTTACGGCTGTGGCCTTGCGGAACGTGCCGCCCGGGCGAGCAAATTACCAGCAGCGTGCCGGACGGGCCGGTCGTCGGGGCTCTGCTCTTTCGACGGTCATCACCTACTGCGGCGCGGACAGCCATGACCAGGAGTTCTACTCGCACCCCGCCGCGATGGTTAGCGGCCCTGTGCCCGATCCGACGCTCAACCTAGACAACCTTGAGATCGTTCGCCGGCACTGCTTTGCGCTGGTGATGAGCATGTTCCAGATGGCCGCGATCGCCGATCCCGACGACGACGGCGTCAGTTCCAACGTCTTCGAAAGCCTTGGAATGCTGCGGGACTTCCGAACCGGAGAAGCAATCGAGTTCTCCTACGCCGGCCTCAAGGCGTGGCTTAATCAAGAGTCGGCCCGCGTCCGCAGTGCACTCGAGGAGATCGTCCCTGCGTCCGTTGTTGCTGCGGCACCGGGATTTGTGGACGACGTGCCTTTGGCGCTGCTGTCCGCTCTGCGCGAGGCGGGCGCCGGCCCCTTTGAGGCAACAGAGGTAGAGGATCAGTTGTCACCCGCCGTAGAAGAACTCGTCGCGGAAGGTGGCGGGGAGGAGGCACAGGCTGCCCGCGGCACGTTGATGATGGGCTGGGGTGACGACGTAGACTTCGATGCGGTCGATACCGGCGCAGTTGAGGCTGCACACACCCTGGCGGACGATGATCGGACCGAGGACGCGCCCGAAGGCGGGCTCGACCCGGAGAAGTTGCTGGATCGTCTCTTTGATCGTGGGGTGCTCCCGCGATACGCGTTCCCTACCGACGTGGTGACCTTTCACGTCTTTGACCCGGCCGCGAGTACGGAACGCAAGGCGGTCCTCAAGTACTCCCCACAACTAGGTCTCAACCAAGCGCTATCCGGCTATGCGCCCGGTCGAGAGGTTTGGGTAAATGGTGAGCGCCACTACTCGTTCGCCATCTGGACGCCGTTCAACCGCCGGGACTGCTGGCAGGCTTGGTTCGGCATGCAGGTTTACTTTGAGTGCGACCGCTGCGGTTACGCTCGCGTCGAGCAGCGCAGCGACGAACACTATGTTGGCCAAGTGCTCGACTGCCCAGCGTGCGGTTCTGCCGGTTCCCTAGGGGTCGGTACGCGATGGCTTCGTCCGCCGGGCTTCGCGCATCCCGTCGATCTCGACGCTGAACTCCCTCTTGACGACAGTCCCACTCCCACGAGGCCGACCCGCGCGAAACTAAGCGCGCCCTTCACCGACAGCGGACCAGCCGAGAGATCAGACATTGCAGCCAACGGGGCAGGTTACGAGATCTGGACGGCCAAGCAGCGGCTCGTACTGACGAATACGGGCTCCCATGATCAGATGAAGCCTGGCTTCCTCTATTGCCCCAAGTGCGGTCGGGCAGAGCCGAACGGGTGGGCTGCCGGTCGCTTCCAGCGGGGCGGGCACCCTCGCCCAAACCCAGACCATCATCCGCACGGCGCGAGTTGCAACGGTACCCCCACGGTAGTGGTCCTAGGCAACGAGTTCGAGACGGACATCGCTCTATTCCGCTTTCAACTGGCCGGGGCTGTTACTCTCCCGCCGGGGTCGGTCGTGGCCAAGATAGTGCTCACCACGGTCGCGGAGGCGCTTGCCGCTGCAGCAGCGAAGATCCTGGACATCGAAGAGTCTGATATCGGCGCTGAGTTCCGCGTGGCGATGACGAGCGGAGGCCGGACGGGGAACCAAGTCGAGGTATACCTCTATGACCTCACGCCGGGCGGCGCCGGGTTTGTGCGCTCCGCAGCCGCAGATCCGAAAAGGCTCTTCGAGGAAGCCCTCGCGTGTTTGGAGTCCTGTGACTGCACGCATTCCTGCTACGAGTGCCTGCGCAGCTACAAAAACAAGTGGGACCACAAGTATCTCGACCGCAACTTGGGCGCGTCATTCATTCGCCATGTCATCCATGGTGAAGCGCCTACGCTCGGTACCGATGACGAAGAGCGCCTCCTTCAAGCGCTCGAGGTAGACCTGACTGAGTCGGGACATGAAGTGGAGCGGATTGAAGGGGGACTAAGGCTGATGGGACCCTTGGGCCGGATCGTGGTGCTCGGGCATCCGATGACGCCCGGCGAGGCCGGCTCAGCGGCCGGCAGAGCGCTCATCGCGAGCGGAACGCCTCACGTCGTCGTGGACAAGTTGCTCGTGGACAGGGCCCTGCCATCTGCGGTTCGAGAGGCCACTGGGGCAATAACAGGCGGCAGCGCTGAGTTCACGCTACCGGCGTTTCTTCCGTCAGAAGACGACGGCTGCCCCGTCTACGACCTGGCCTCTCTCGCTACCGACGAGCAGCCAGAGCCGCTCGCCAGGGTGACGGTCGTCGGTGCCCCATCGGGAGCGTTCGTTGTTCAGCTAGCACGCCCCACGCTGGAGCGAATGGGAAATAGTGAGTTCGCGGCGGGGGCTTGGGTGGTCTTCAAACCGACGTATCAGGATGACTTTGTGGTCGGCAACAAAGACCACACGCCTCGCTTGCTTGTCAGCAAGGCCGGAGCCTTCAACGCCACCAACGACCGGTGGACCTTCGGCCTGCCGCGCCTCCGGAATGACAAGGTAAGTGTCCTATATCTATCCTACATCGCGCCCCGCTCGGAGACGCCGCGGGCCAAGGACGTGAAGGTGCTCGGGCGAGCGTTTGGCGTCTTCGTGAATGGAGTCCTCCACAAGTTGGGAGAGGCGTAATGGCGCGGATGCTGCCCGACGTTGATCCTTCACAACTCCAGCACGCCTCCGAGGAGCCTGTATATGTCGCGCTACGCGACCAGTTGGGCGACGATTATATCGTCTTACACTCCTATCCGTGGCTTCGCCCGTGGCGCAGCAAAGCCCTCGCCGAAGGCGAGGCGGATTTTGTCGTGCTCCACCCTTCCCGAGGTCTTCTCATCCTCGAGGTCAAGGGAGGGGATACGATCCGTTACGATGGCCATCGATGGTTCCGCGACACAAAGAATGGGCCGGAAGAGTTCCAGGACCCGTTCAGGCAGGCACAGCGCAACATGCACGCCCTTCTGCAAATCGCGCGAGAGCGATCGGGAGAACGGATTCGAAAGAAAGACCTCGTACATGGTTACGCGGTTGTCTTTCCCCACCTAGACTACGAAGGTTTGCCGCCACCGCACGCCGATAAGGCTATCGTCATCTCGCGGCGCAATCTCCCTTTCATGGCGCAGGCAATCGAGACCGCATTCGCGGCTTGGACCGATGAACCGCGCTGGCTTCCTCGCGATCTGTACACGATGCTTGTGAACGACTGCCTGATGCCCAAGTTCAGGGTCTTCAGGCCCGTGGGCCCGGATATTGGACTGGTGGCCAACCAGTTGCTCGAACTCACTGAGACCCAGGCCCAAGTGTTCACGGGTCTCTACGTCCAAAACCGGGTGCTGGTTGAGGGAGTGGCTGGGTCTGGAAAGACGTTCCTCGCGGTACATCGGGCGCTAGCGTTTGCGCGCGAGGGGTTAAGGACGCTGTTCGTCTGCTTCAACAAGGAACTCGCGGCTTGGATTCGGCGGCAGGTGGAGGAAGATCCGAGTACAGCCGACTTCCGCGATTTGCTGATGGTCAAGCATTTCCATGGCCTCGCCGCCGAACTTGCAACTGAGGCGGGCATAGACTTCCGCCCTGCTGCTGGTGGCACTCGGACGGAGGCATTCTGGAACGACGAAGTCCCCGACCTCATGGAGCAGGCCATTGTCGATCTCGCCATGGACGGTCGTGAGGTCCACTTCGACGCCATCGTCGTGGACGAGGCGCAGGACTTCTCGTTGGCTTGGTGGTACACGCTGACGCAGTCGCTTCTGTCGGAGGCAGATGGCCCACTTTACGCTTTCATTGATCCCAATCAGTCGCTTCGAGGCGAAGTGCAGTGGCCTGATGTCGAATTTGCGGCGCGCTTCAAGTTGACGATCAACTGCCGAAACACAAGGCGCATCGCCTTAGCGAGCGCTTCCGTTCTCGATCTGGAGTGTCATGTATTCCCCCGTGCACCAGCGGGCAGCGCCCTTCGAGTGCTTCGCGCGAGTTCTTCGAGGCAGCAGAAGGGGTTAGTGATGCAAGAACTCCGGTCTTTGTTGCAGCGGGAGGATGTGGCGCCCAGGCAGATCGCGGTGATTGGACCCGCGGCAAAAGAAAATGGGAGCCTGTCAGACCTGACGGACATTGATGGCGTACCTGTCGTGACGTCAGCGGAGGAGTGGCGCGACGGTGGTGGGGTCCTTGTAACCACGGCCCGCTCATTCAAGGGGCTCGAGGCCGAGGTGGTCGTGCTGTACGATCTCGACGGTTTCGGCCGATTGTTCCGAAGGGAGGATCTCTACGTCGCGTGCACACGCGCCAAGGTGATGCTGATCGCGGTCGTGCATGGGGACCAGTGTCGCGAGGTAATAGCAGCGGCCCAAGCAGTTTCAGAGGTGTAGGTATGAGGCTTCGGACACAGTCTCGTGCCCAACTCAGCGCCCAATTGGGCTGCCTCGATGCCGAGGGGAGGCCGAGCGAACGTGCAATCGCAAATATTGTGCGCGCGCCGCTGAGCCGCTGGGGGCTGAGCCCGAAGCGAGATGTTCTCAAGCACGCACGCGCCGAGTTCCGGGCCAGTGGCGTTGAAGATGTTAGCGACATCCCACGCGTCCTGCGGCGGCTTGTCGATATTGGCGAGTGCGAAGAGGTGTACGTTGGGCACGAACTCTATTTGGCGCCGACTACACCGAGGTGGATCTCAGTTGGTGAGGGTGTCTCCGCTTTTCTGGGAGTGTCGGACCCCCCCGATGGACTCTCGCTGGTTGGCAGCGACTACCACGACATAGTGCGCAGGCTTCATGTCGCTACTGACGAGGAATTCGCTATTTTGGAACTTGCTGGGGTGCAGGAGGTATCGCTCTCGGAGTGGTTGGTGCCTCTAGGCTACCTTCGTCACGCAAGTAGGCGAATGCGGCAGCCGGCGAGGAGCGACGCTGTCACGCTCGGCCGTTTCTGGGACTTGCTCGAGGAGGCACTGACCGAGGAAGGACTGACAGTAAGTGCTGACGCTGAGGTGCGTTTTCTAGGGGAGCGTCCGGGAGATTTCTTCGGCCGTCACAACTCGTCGCAGCCGGAGGGTAGGTGGACGACAGATCCGGGAGAGGGGCTGTGGTGTGCCTATCGCCGCGGCTACGGAGACACCCACTGGCACCCATGCATCGTCGCCGTGGCTGGAGACGACCGGCGGGCGCTTGACCTCTACGACGAGGATGAGTGGCGATGGGCTGTGCTCGCTCGTGGGCGGCGTGTCGGCGCCGAGGAGGTCGTACGGGCAGACGGGCTCAGGATCCAGTTAACGTTCCCGGCGCCGGTTCAGTTGCGCGCGGCCATGGATATCCTTGGAAGTCCTAGCGGCGCATGGGCATGGGATGTGAGCCCGAAGGGCCCCGACCCGTGGCGACTGCTAACCTAGGCCAACACTCCCATGGCTAGTCGACTTTTCGAGTTTGAATTATTGCTGTCAGTTTTTCTCGTGGGAGCACCATGCGAACCTCCTCCTTGCACTCCCGAAGCCAGCGAGTGCGCTCGTCCCAAAACGCCCGGGTCATGCCCAGAGTGTCCCCAGCGGCGTCACGAGCATTCTCCGCACGCGTGATCTGTGCTCGATTGCCTCGCTCCCGCGCCAACTCAAGAGCCGCCTCAGCCCGACGCAGTTCCTCAGTGGCAAGTGCGACCGCATCGCGGCCTTCCTCTTCGACGACCAACAAGCGAGCCGTCAGCGACTCCTCAAAGTCAGAAAAGCGATGGCTCCACGCTGAGCGTGCGGCGGTCGCGTCAGCCTGCCGCTGACTAGACAGTTCCGCCTCAGCGGAGGCGATGTCCGCCCCGTCTCTGCGCAGGTCGCTCGCCCTCGGGACGCCATTGCGCTCATGTGCCATAGGGTTGAAAAGCGCCGCAGCCTCTTCGGCTTCGACCTGGACCCAATTTCCGCGTTCCTGTCTTCGTAAATCGAGGTTCATGCACGCGGTGAACTGTGCGCGGAGCCAACGAACGTCAGCTTCCATCGCGCAGCGCAAAACTCTCCTAAATGGACGCACCAGATCGGGAAGTCGATCAATTTCACTAAGAGTAGCGGCCTGGGCCACGGCTCCGAGCGTCCTCTCCTCCAAGCCTCGCGCCATGAGTGCATCCGCCGGATCAATGACGGACAGCCTAAGGAGGTACAGACTGGGCGCCCCATACTGCCAAACGGTGTGGTCGTCGAAGAACGTGACGCTTAGCTTTAAAAGGCCATTCGGTTGCGGTAACCAGCCCTCAATTAGTTCATCGTGGAGCGCATCGCCGAAGTTGAGGAACCGAAGCGTCCGCCGGACATGGTCACCGTCCAGCACCATGGTGACGCTCCGCCGAGGGGGCGTCCCGATGTCACCGCGACGAGTTATGAATGCGTACGCGTGTCGTGGGCTGCGCTCGTGCGATGGATCCGCGCCGAAGGAGAAGACCACTTTAGACCGGACCTCTCGCCGCCCATACATCCCCTGCTCACCGAACTGATACCACAGCGTCCGAAAACGGCCACCTGTCTCCGGGTCTGTATTCCAGCGGATGTGGTAGTCGGCAGCATAGTTAAGCAGATTTAGCATCCCCTCGAGCGCCCGATCCCACGCTCGGGGGCCTAACGCTGAGTGCTCGGGGAGAGCTTTGAGGACGGGAGGAGCGGGAGGTATTGAATCCAGCCACTGGCGCTCTGCGGTGGCTGAGTCGACGGTCCAAGGGAGGTGCTTGCGAAGAGCAGAGGCGAGTTCCTGAACCTCGTCTTCGGCCGCCATCTCCTCCGTAGTGTCCGCTAGTTCTCGCCAGTCGATCCGTTTTGGGCGTAACGCGGCGTCTTCAATGAGGCTTGCTACCTCGTCGAGGTGGTCTCCGTCGAGGTTCACACTCCTCTCAAAGACATGGAAGCGCTGGAGAACAGTGACGACCTTCTCATCGACCAGGCCACGCTGAGCAATGGTGTACACGTCGATCGTCTTCGCACCGCCCTCGTTCGAGAAGGCGGCGACGTTGCCGATCCTGTCGAGCCTGCCGATCCACTGCTCAACTTCCTCGGGGCGCCAAGGGACACTGTAGAGAACCAGAACGCGTGCGCATTGGAGATTCAGGCCGACTTGCACGGCCTCTGGCGCGAACAATACCTGCGCCTCGCCGCGTTGAAAGGCCTCAAGGTTCTCGTTCGTCTCATTGCCAAATCCACCGAGATCCTCGACCGCCCCCGTCATCATCCCCTGGCGAACCCGAGCTGCAACCAGCGGGACTCGCTGGGAGAGCGGACCAACGACCGAGAGCCGCGCCTGGATGAGATCGAAAAGATAATCGACTGTCAGGTTGTCCTGTGCAGCTACGAGTACGCGTTCAGTGGGGTCCTCGGTCCAGATTTCCGCCAGAAGATCGATGAGGGCATCGGCCCGGGAGTCACCTTGGCTGCGGTGAACGAGCGGTTTTACGCGCTCAAGTAGGCCGGCGCGCTCGTGCCCTTTGCGCCGGAGGAAGTCGACGCGCTGCTCGAGCGACGGCGGGCTGAGGACAACACGTTTTGCGAGCCGTACTGAATCGAATTCCCGGCTCAGATCGCCGAGGTGTTCGAAGTACTGCCACATCAAGGATTGCCGCTCGACTTCCGCGCCGAGAGGCTCGACGATAAGCGGCCGGTGACAGCGGCGAGGGAGCACGCCGCTGTAATCGACCCGCCTCGTTCGAATGACCCTACGGTACGCGCAGTGAGCTAGCGCCGCAGAGCAAAGGCTGGAATGCTCTGCGGCGGACGCCGCGGCGCGATCGGCCTCGATAAACTCATTGACCACGGCGGCCGCAGCCCATTCGGGCCACTTGGAGAGGTCGTCGCCAGCCGCCAGACCTTCGGCAACTCCGCGGTCTCCTGTGGAGATTCTTCCTCGCGCCAGCGAGGCCCGCTCCGGCTCTAGCAACGCGAATAGCTGCGCGTGTCGCTTGACGTGCTGGAAGGCGGGCGTCGCCGTGAGTGCCAGCACGTGCTCGAAGCGGGCAGCGACGCGAACGATCCGATCCTGGACATCCGCGCGCAGGCGATGGAGTTCGTCCACTACGAGGACATCGAAGCGGTCGGGGTCGATGTCTGAGAGCGCGAACCGCGGGTTGCCTGCGGCGTCACGCATCCCTAACTGCTCCTCCCAAGCCAGTCGGATATACTGCCTGCCCTCGGCCCCGTCATGTTCTCCGAACGGTGCAGTGTGAGCTCGCGTCATGATCTCGTCGCGCCACTGAGCGACAAGTTGGTCGGGTACCACAATCAACGCTTGCAGGTTAGCCCTCTGGCTCCGAAGCGCGTTCAGCACCATCAGAGCTTGGACGGTCTTGCCGAGCCCAACCTCATCGGCAAGCAGGTGCCTAACCCTTACGTCCGTCAGCACCCGATGCACGTTCGCGACCTGATGTGTGTAGAGCGACGCGGCGATCCCGACTGCCGGAGCAAGCGGCGTGCGGAGGCCCTCGAAATCGCGCCGGATGGCTTGAATCTGTAGACAGAGATCCACGTAGGCGTTTCTCATCGGCTGCTGCTTCCTCGGGCTGCCCCTCGACTTCGCAGTGCCAGGTATCGTGCGGCGCGAGCGACGGACCGCTCAGCGAGCAGCACGTCAAGTGCGCTGCGCCAGTCCAGGCTTGCGGCGGCCTCGGGCTCGGCCCAGAGTGCGAGGATTGCCTTGACGGTTTCGCCTGGCGGCACGCTCCCGGCGAGGGCTCTCCTCGCGCTTCGGGCCCACGCGGTAAGTTCCTCGGTCAGTTCATCTAGCGTCATCATGGACGGTTCGAGCGTCATGAGCCCATGAGCGGTGTCGGAAGGGAGAAGCATTTCGGCGAGCGGCTGAAGTTCGGCCGTGGACTTCACGCGTCTTAGGACGGAGTCCCAATCGTCTGGTGCTGCGCCGGGGTCGCCTTCTGCAATCCCTGTGGCGACGTCCTCCTTACCTTGATTTCGGTACATATCGGCAAGTTCAGTGTACGCGCGGGCGCAGGCCAGATCGAGCGCCTCATAGTCTTCCTGGCTCAGGGCGCAAAGCGGGCCGACGCGCGCCCAGAGGTCTGGGAACTGTGACCGGATTTCTCGGACGGCGATGCGCGTCACCGCAACCTCGTCCTCGCGCGAGAGTTCGACATACGGGTCACGTCCGAAGCCCGTCTCGTCGCAGGCTCGGACTAATTCTTCCCACGGGTCCACATCTCCCAGTATCGTCTCGCGACGCCCCCACTCCTCGCCGCAGCAGATCTCTGTAAGCCATCCGTCCAGTACCCCGGTGATCTGCCGCCGCCTTATCTCGGCGATGAACGTAGTGCTTTCGGCGAGGGACCATCTTAGGTAACTCTCGACCACGTCTTCGAGGCCGAGCGCGCCATTTCCACCGCAACGGCGTCTCGTGAGGCTCGGCTTCTTTATCGCTGGTGACCCGAGCCGCGCCTGCGAGGGAGCGATGCAGAGCGTGGTGAACTCGGCCACCCCACCGTGCTCCGATACGTTAAGGCCGATCGGTGCGAGCAATCGCGCCTCTTCGTGCGCGTCGGCGAGTTCAGGCGCTGGCGGAGCCGCTGGAGTGGTCGCCAGCACCGTGCCGAAGGGGAGCATCCCGGTCTCGCTTGTGAGGGTAATCGTGCCGTCGTCAGTCCCCTGCCACCAGCAGGGCCGCACGCGCTGCTCCAATATCATAGAGCGTGCGCATAGTTTCCCCACACTGAGCCGAAGTTTGAGCGAGGGAGCCCGCGCCAGTAGCTCACGAGTCTCCTCATCAAGTAGCGTCGCGAATGGCTCCTGCTCCGAGGAAACCGAGCTCGGGAGAGGGTCAAGCGGGGCGGTGGCAAAGAGCCTTCGACCGCTGGCATCGATCTCAACTGTAAGTTCCAGACCGTCGAGCGGGGCGAAACTCTCGACAGCGAATTCGAGCGCGCCGCGCAAGAGCGCCTGGACTGTCAGGTCACCGAAACGCGGTTCTATTGAGCAGATCGCGGTCGGCACAGATAGAGGCGCTGGCATCCCACGGAACGTGTAGTCGCGGTCGTCACTACCGTTCGACACCCGCAGCGTATGGTCACCTCGCTCAACAAAAAAGGTCACGACGTCGTCGGTCGCAAGATGGACCTGTTCGTCGTCCAACTGGACACTCACGCCCTCTGGTGGAACGCGCCTAGGCAACACGAGTCGTTGGTCGCCGACCACGAATACTGGAACGGGCGCATCGCGTTCGAGCGGAGGTTGGCCTGCAAATTCCACTGAGATGCCGAAGTGCACAGAAAAACCAAGATCACGCAGAACCTTCCGTGCGATCTCCTCCACCGGGTCTAGCAGATGACATTCGTACGGCCCGACTTCACTCAGGGCTGCGCAACCCGAAGGGCCTTCGCCTGACCGGGAGAGAAGCCAATATTTGCGGTGGCCAGAGATACTCGGACCGTGAACTCGACGTCCAAGTTCCTCATCGGGGTCAACGGCGAATAGCAGGGGGCGCGCAATATCGAGTTCGAAGGCAGCGAGGACGTCGCGAAGTTCCTGATCGATATCGACATGATCGAGGCCTGGAAAGAGGTCCGCATCCTCTGACGGCAATGTCGCTAGCTTGAGTGTGAAGGGTAGGCCGGAGAGAAACTGCTCACTGGGGACCGGCCCTGACACGCCCCATAGGCGGGCGGCGTATCGGCGACGGCGCAGCGCTCGACGGAGCCTCCCTTGCAGGTCCGCTTCCATTTGTGGGAAGGCCGCCTGCAACGTCATCGAGTTGTCGTGGCGGCGGATGAAGAGCGAACCTGTAATCGATGGAAGTTGTAGCCCTGATGACGCGGCAGGCGCCCTACGCTCCGCGACAGTCCGTTGGATCCGGCGAGCGACGGCAACCGCGCGCCGAGCGACTTGATCGGAGGCGAGGTCAGTTGCGATACGCTCCATCGTCTGGGGACAAAGTTCGGCACTGTCGTCACCCAACAGCCGTCTCGTCACGGCCAGGAGAATCGCTTTTGGGCTTGGCAGGGGGTGTGAGTGGGTTGCGCCGGTCGGCGTGATGGATTCTGGATGGTGGACTCATCATCTTGGAGCCTCCGGTCGTGCAGATTTTCCTCGACGCCTTC
>JAUIBJ010000301.1 GCA_030428025.1 Alphaproteobacteria bacterium | reverse complement strand
TCGCCGATCCGCCCGCTGGTGGACTGGCTGAACTACAATGGCTTCTCCATGGTCACCAAACCGGCCAAGGAATACACCGACAGCCAAGGCCGCCGGAAGGTCAAGGGCAACATGGATATCGAGCTTGCCGTCGATGCCATGGAGCTTGCGCCGCGGGTGGATCACATCGTGCTGTTTTCGGGCGATGGCGATTTCCGGCCACTGGTGGAAAGCCTGCAGCGGCAGGGGGTGCGCGTGTCGGTCGTTTCGACGATCCGCAGTCAGCCGCCGATGATATCCGATGACCTGCGCCGCCAGGCCGACAATTTCATCGAACTGGAAGACCTCAAGGAGGTGATCGGTCGCCCGCCGCGGGACCATCAGACGTCCGACCGCGAAACCGCCTACGCGCAGAACTGACCCCGGGTCGCAAGACCGACGCAAATGGCCGGGCGACCGCCGCCCGGCGCTTTTCGCGCGACGGCCTCTGGACGCGCGCGCGTACAAGTTCTACCTCTTGCCACAAAGAGGAGGTCCGATGCCCAAGCCACCGCTGACACTCTATCTTGCCGCGCCGCGCGGCTTCTGCGCTGGCGTGGACCGCGCGATCAAGATCGTCGAAATGGCACTGCAGAAATGGGGTGCGCCCGTCTATGTTCGCCACGAGATCGTGCACAACAAGTACGTTGTCGACGATCTGCGCGCCAAGGGCGCGGTATTTGTGGAGGAGCTGGACGACTGCCCCGACGACCGGCCCGTGATCTTTTCAGCCCACGGCGTGCCAAAGGCGGTGCCGGCCGCGGCGGCGCGCCGACAGATGATCTATGTCGATGCCACCTGTCCACTGGTGTCGAAAGTGCATATCGAGGCAGAGCGCCACGCCGCCGAGGGGCTGCAGATCATCATGATCGGTCATGAGGGGCATCCCGAAACCATCGGAACGATGGGCCAACTGCCGCCGGGGGAGGTTCTGCTTGTGGAAACCGTCGAGGATGTGGCCCGGGTCGATGTGCGCGACCCCGAGCGGCTGGCCTTCGTCACCCAGACGACGCTTTCGGTGGACGACACGGTCGATATAGTGGCCGCGCTGACGGCTCGGTTCCCGTCGATCCGCGGACCACACAAGGAAGACATCTGCTATGCGACCACCAACCGGCAGGAGGCAGTGAAGGCGATGGCCCGCAAAGCAGAGGCGATGCTGGTGGTGGGCGCGCCCAACTCGTCGAACTCCCGCCGCCTGGTCGAGGTTGGGGAAAAGGCCGGCTGCGGCTATTCCCAGCTTGTCCAGCGCGCTGCCGATATCGACTGGCGCGCGCTCGAAGGGATTCGCTCGATCGGTATCACGGCCGGGGCCTCTGCTCCGGAAGTGCTGGTCGACGAGGTGATCGACGCCTTCCGCGCCCGCTACGACGTGACCGCCGAACAGGTGGAAACCGCGCAGGAGAACGTCTCCTTCAAGGTGCCCCGCGTTCTGCGTGAACCGGCCTGACCGGCGCGGTGCCGTTTTCCGCGCGAATTCCGGGCGCGCCAGGCGCGACGTCCTATCCCGGCCAGCCATGGCGCCGCTGCCCACGGGCTTGATCCCGGGCCTCGCCCCTGCATAAGGTCTCCTTGACCCCAAGCCCAAGGCCCGCCCATGTCCCTGCAGTTCCTCATCACCGCCCTCGTCGTCGTAGTCGCGCCGGGCACCGGCGTGATCTACACCCTGGCCATCGGCCTAGGCCGTGGGCGACGCGCCTCGGCCTGGGCGGCCTTGGGATGCACCTTCGGCATCGTCCCGCACCTGCTGGCGGCCACGCTCGGGCTTGCCGCGGTGCTGCACGCCTCCGCGCTCCTGTTCCAGGCCGTGAAGTTCGCCGGCGTCGCCTATCTTCTCTACCTTGCCTGGCAGGCGCTGAAATCTGACGGCGCTCTTTCCGTCCGGCCCGAGGCGCGGGCCGAGCCGGGTCTGACCATCGCCCGCCGAGGCGCGCTCATCAACATCCTCAACCCCAAACTCTCGATCTTCTTCCTGGCGCTACTGCCACCCTTCCTGTCAGGCAACCCAGCCACGGCAACGGTCGAGATGCTGGCACTCGGCGCGGTCTTCATGGCGCTCACGCTCGCGGTCTTCTTGCTCTACGGCCTCTTCGCCGCGGCGGCGCGCGACCGGCTTCTGGCCTCCGAACGGGTCATGCGCTGGCTCAGCCGAGGTTTCGCCGCCATCTTCGCGGCACTGGCCGGGCGACTGGCGCTGGAACGGGCCTGACCCCCACCCGGGGGCCGGGACCGGGCCTTGAACCCGGCCCGGCCGGGCTCTACACCCTTGGGGGACTGCATCGCGCCGGACAGAGCCTTGACCCAAATCCCCCGCACACCCCTCATGCTCGGCCTTGCCGGCCTCATTCCCTTCCTCTGGAGCGCACTCACCGTGATTCTGCCCGGGTTGGCCGACTGGGGCGCGCACATGCTGGGGCCCCGTTTTGCCGGGGCGTATGTGATGCTCTTCTACGGGGCGGTGATCCTCAGTTTCATGTCCGGCGTCCTCTGGGGCTTCGCCTCCCGTCTGACCGGCCGACGCGCCAGAACCGGCTATGTCCTCTCGGTCCTCCCCGCACTCTGGGCCTTCTTCACCACCGGCGGCGGCGTCGCCTCGTCCGGGCTCTCGCTCATCGCCGGCTTCACGGCCATCCTCGGTCTGGACTGGTTTTTCTGGCGCCAGGGCGCGGCACCGGACTGGTGGATTCCGCTGCGCCTGCTGCTGAGCGCTGTCGTTGTCACCTGCCTCGCCATCGGAGTGATCTTCTCATGAGTGACGAGCGGACACTCGCGGTCTACAACCGCCAATCCGACGAATACGCGGCGATGATGGACAGGGAAGCGGCCCGCGACCCGATCATTGACCGTTTCATCGCGGCCTGTCCCGCGGGCGGCCGCGTGCTCGACCTGGGCTGCGGCGCGGGGCACTACGCCCGGCGCATGGCCGAGGCCGGCCTGCGGGTCGATGCCATCGACGCGGCGAAGGCGATGGTGGCGCGCACAAGCCCGCTTCCCGGCGTGACGGCCCGGCTCGGCCGGTTCGAAGACCTCGACGCAAAGGATGTCTATGACGGGATCTGGGCATATTTCAGCCTTCTGCACAGTCCCCGCGCGGACATGCCGAGCCATCTGGCGAGGATCGCCGCGGTGCTGCGTCCGGGCGGCATTCTGTTTCTGGGCATGAAGCGCGGCAGCGGCGGCGGCCGGGATCGGCTGGACCGTCATTACGAATATTACGAACGCGACGAACTGGAAGCGCTGCTCACCGGGGCGGGCCTGCGCCCCGGTGACTGCTGGTACGGCAAGGCCGAGGGCATGGCCGGCCATCCCGAAGGCTGGATCGTTTTGACAGCCCATGGCTGAGCTTTTCGCCTATACCGACGGGGCCTGTTCAGGCAATCCCGGCCCTGGCGGCTGGGGGGTGCTGTTGCGCGCGATGGAGGGCGATACCGTTCTGAAGGAGCGCGAGTTGAAGGGCGGTGAGGCCGAGACCACAAACAACCGGATGGAGCTTCTGGCCGCGATCAACGCGCTTGAGACGCTGAAGACCCCCAGCGCGATCACCGTCGTCACGGACAGCGCCTATGTGAAGAACGGGGTCACCGGCTGGATTCACGGTTGGAAAAAGAACGGATGGAAGACCTCGGCGAAAAAGCCGGTGAAGAATGCCGAACTCTGGCAGCGGCTCGACGCGGCCCGGGCCCGACATGACGTGCGCTGGCAATGGGTCAAAGGCCACGCCGGCCACCCCGAAAACGAACGCGCCGACGAACTCGCCCGCGAAGGGATGAAACCCTTCAAGCCCGAAAGGCCCAAGCCAGCCGGTCAGGAATGACCCCCTGCTTCATCTTGCTTCAAGTAATCGCCCGCTCGGCCACGGAGCGCAGGGCAATGAGTATTTTCGGCAAGATGAAGGTCAGGGGGCGGCGCCCGGGTTACTTCCGGCGCTCCCAGTAGGTCTGATAGAGCCAGATCAGCAGCAGCGCCCCCAACACCGCGCCAACGAGCCCCGCCAGCAGACCCGCCACCGTCAGCAGCACCTGCAGGACCAGCCCACCGACCAGCGCCCCGGCGATGCCTATGCCGATGGTGGGCAGGATGCCGGCCTCGATTTTCATCAACCGTGTGGCCAGAAAACCGGCCGCCGCGCCGATGATGATGAGAAAGACAACGTTCATGGGCCTCGCGCCTCCTTACCTGCCTTTTCGCCAGTGGGTCGGCACGATTACCAGAGCACCGATCGAAGAGAGGATCGCATCCAACCCCGCGCTGCCGAAGCGCAGCCCGAACATGATGCGAACGAAATAGAACAGGAAGGCGCCGCCCACGCAGATGATGATCGAAGGCAGATAGCCGTTTCGGGTAAAGCCCGACTTTTCGCTGACATAACCCACGATCCCGGCGATCACGACCGTTCCGAAAAGCTGCAGAAACATGCCTGTGACCCCTCTATAGCCGCGTTCCTCTGGGCAACGCCGTACCGCGCAGGAACTCGGCCGTATCCTGCGGCCCCCGACCCGCCCGTTGCAAGCGCAAAACCTGGACGGCGCGTTCTCCGCAGGCCACGGTCAGCGCGTCGTCGAGCACTTCGCCCGGTGTGCCCCGCCCCTCTGCCACGCGCGAGGACAGCAGCTTGATCCGTTGGCCCTCATGCTCGATCCACGCACCGGGAAAGGGCGAGAGCCCGCGGATCTTGCCATCCACTTCCGACGCGGGTGCCCTCCAGTCGACCCGCGCCTCGGCCTTGTCGATCTTGGCGGCATAGGTCACGCCCTCCTCCGGCTGCGGCTCGGGCACCAGGTCGTCCAGACACGCCAGCGCCCTGACGATCAGGGCCGCACCCATTCGCGACAGCCGGTCATGCAGCGTGCCGGCGGTGTCCTCGGGGGCGATGGACGTCGCCTCGCAAAGCAGAACCGGCCCGGTGTCGAGCCCGGCCTCCATCCGCATGATGCAGACCCCGGTTTCCGCATCCCCCGCCATGATCGCCCGTTGAATGGGCGCCGCCCCGCGCCAGCGCGGCAAAAGCGAGGCGTGGATGTTGAGGCAGCCATGCGCGGGCATGTCCAGCACCGCCTGCGGCAGGATCAGCCCATAGGCCACCACCACCGCCACATCCGCCTTCAGGGCGGAAAACGCCGCCTGCTCGGCCTCGCCTTTCAGGCTTTCGGGATGGCGCACCGGCAGGTCCAGTGCCTCGGCCCTGGCCTGCACGGGACTGGGGCGGTCCTTCTTGCCGCGCCCGGCGGGC